>JAVVTM010000040.1:0-10208 GCA_036653655.1 Clostridia bacterium
CAAAATATTTTTTATTATTAACGCAAAATGTTTTTACAAATAACACAAAAGTTTTTATTATTAACGCAAATGTTTTTACAATTAACACAAAATATTTTTTAATTAACGAAAAGTTCTTATAATTAGCGCAAAAGGTTTTTTGCTTTATTTCAACTTTCGCTTAAAATAAAACAGTTTGATTTTACATTGTAAATTTATTGTAAACGAGCAAAAAAAAATAATTAATACAACAAATTTATATCATATTGTGTTAAACTAATTCTATATTGTTGGGAGAGTGTTATATATGTTAACAAAAAATAGTATTAAAAAACCATATTCAGTAATAGTTTTAATTTTAATTATTTCTATAATTGGGTGTATTGCAATCTTTTCGTTGCCAGTAGATTTGTTTCCTGATTTTGAATTGCCAGTAATGGTAGTTGCAACAATTTCTCCGGGGGGTTCGCCTGAAGTAATTGAAAAGGAAATAACCACGCCAATAGAATCGGCATTGCGTACCGTAAACAATGTAAAATCGGTTACAAGTATGTCGCAAGAAAATGTTTCTATGGTAATTTTAGAGTTAGGGGCTAAAGCTGATATTAATACTGTTCAAAACGATATTAACACTCAATTAGGCTTTATTTCGCCAAGTTTTAGCGAAATGACAATGGCGCCTATCATTTTAAAAATGGACCCAAGTATGTTGCCAGTTATGACACTTTCGTTGTCTAAGGCAGATGCTTCAATAGAAAATTCTTCTGCATATTTAGAAGATTTAGCTAAAAAAATTCAGAGTGTTGAGGGCGTTGCCTCAGTTAACACAACAGGTATAATTAAAAATATGGCGCATATTCAAGTTAATCCTAACAATATGGCTGGTGGTATCACTGGTTTTATGTTAGATTTTGCGTTAAAATGTTTTAATGATAAACCAAATGGCAACACAAATTATCCTGCTGTTCCATCAAATTTAGAACCATTGGTTAATTTGTACTCTAAAATTATTGACAAAAACAATATTACAGGCTTTGGTTTGGCGTTAATTACAAACAATTACGACGAAGTTAAAATGCAAGAATATGTTAATCAAAACTTTTCTGAACCAGAACTTAAACTAATATTTGGCAAAATTAGCACGGTAATTTGCAAAGAAATTAAAAAGGGCGCAGATTTAAGCGCAATAATGAACGATATGGGCGGTATGCTAATGAAGGTTTTTGCAAGCCTTACGCCAGAGGAAATTGCGCAGTTAGGCATCGACCCAAATTTGCTTGGAGCATTGGGTGGAGGTAATAGTTTGGCTGGCGGGTTTTCGAGTATGTTTACCCCAGAAATGTTAAAAATGGTTTTAACAGCGCAAAACTTTGAAATGCCAGCAGGCGTTGCAAGCATTAACGGCGAAGATTTGTTTGTTAAAATTGGCGAAAGCATTAACACTTGGAAAGATTTGGCAAATATGCCAATTATATCAATGAAAATTGGCGATATGCTAAAGCCTATTGAAGAAAAATTATTAAAAAATAAAACTCTAACAGCAGAAGCGTACAAAGAGTTTTGCAAAACGCTTGGCAGTAACGCAGGCTTAGTTTCAATGTTTTACACATTTGATGGCACAAATTATAATTTAAACGAGGGCATGTTAACATGGGTTAAGGCAATGCCAAGTTTTACGCTAAGGTTATCAAATGCGGCAGATATCACATCATTAACCAATTCGGGCAGTTTGCACACAATTATCAATGGTGGCGCAGGCGTTATGCTATCTATTGGCAAACAACCTAATTACTCAACAGTTGATGTTACAAAAGGCATTAACAAACTAATTAGCGAAACGCAAAAAAAGGACCCAAGTTTACAATCTATTGTTTTGTTTGACCAAGGCGCAGAAATTGGCACAATGATGAAAACTATTGCAGTTAACCTTGTTGTGGGCGCAGTTTTTGCAGTAATAATATTGCTAATTTTCCTAAGAGATATTAAGCCAACACTAACGGTTGCAATATCCATTGTCTTTTCTGTTTTAGGCACGTTTGCGTTGATGTTTTTAACGGGAGTGTCATTAAATCTAGTTTCTATGGGAGGTTTAATGCTCGCCGTGGGAATGTTGGTTGATAACTCTATTGTAGTTATCGAAAACATTTATAGGCAACGATCCGAAGGCGCAAGCGCAATTCAGGCTGCGTACAAGGGCACAAAACAGGTTGCAAGCGCAATTATTGGCTCGACAGTTACAACGGTTATTGTCTTTTTGCCAATAGTGTTTTATGAAGGTATTACAAAAGAAATTTTTAAAGATTTGGGCTTGACAATGTTTTACGCATTGGGTTGTAGCTTGCTTATAGCGTTAACATTAGTGCCAATGGTTTCCTCTCGTATGTTCAACAAAAACATATCTTTTGAGGCTAAATGGATTACAAAACTTAAAGATGGCTATGGTAAAGCGTTAAATTTTGCATTAAACAAAAAATGGATAACTATTTCGCTTGTTTTGGTTATGTTTAGCGGTACATTAATTGGCGCATTCTTTATGAAGAAAGAAATTTTCCCTGTTGTAGAAACCGACAACATTTCTATTAGCGCAACAATTGACGGTTCTAAAATTCCAACATACACAACAAAAGATGAGGCTATTGATGATGTGTTAAACTTAATGAGCGAAAAATTTAAAGAAAAAGAATATGTTAAAGATGTGGGCGTAGAAATATCTTCTGGGTTAGGCGTTATGGGCTTTTCTATTGGCGGTGGTAGCGTTAGCGCATATGTTAATTTGCAACCAAAACGCAAAATAAAAACTAGCGACGCTAAGGTGGAATTAATTGACAGCTACAAAAAAGCTATTGATGAGAAATATCCAGAATATAAAGATATGATTATTTTTAGCGAGAGTAGCGGACAAGATGATTTAATGGGAGGTATGCTAGACGCATCAGTGCTTAACGTTCAAGTGCAAGGCAACAATTTTGATTTAATTAAAAATAAATCTGCCGATTTGCTTACAAAATTGCAGGGTATTGAGGGCTTGCAAATTAGCAGTTCGTTAAAAGATAACGAGGAAGAACTAAAGCTTATTGTTGACAAGGACAAGGCAAGCGAGCTAGGCGTTTACACGGCGCAGTTGTTTTTAGGGCTAAACGCAATATTAAACGAAGTGCAAAGTTCGGGCAATTTGAGGATAACGGAAGATTATAAATCTTATCAAATTTACATTTATGGCACAGAAAAAGAAGTGCTAAGGTGGCACAGAGTAACGGACAGCGATAATATTGTAAGAAGAATTTATTTAGAGCCAGCAGGAGTTAACGCAAGTGGCGCATTAGTTAACAATTATTACGCAATTGGCATTGGCGGTAAAGAAAGGGTTTATATAACCGACGGTGTTAACAACGTGTTTAAGAATGCCGAAACGGGTATGATTTACAACGGCGGAGTGGGAACGCTAAAAGTTTACAGTTCTGTTTCTAATTTAGAAACGTTAGATTTGGTTACGCAAGTTATCAATCTAGCGCCTACTAAAGATGCAAATGGCAACATAATGAGTCAAGCAGTATCCTTCCCAATTTACAAAATATTAAAGAAAGAGTCGTTTGCAGTTGACGCAAAAGGCAAAACCCAAAATAGTATTGATAAAGATTTAAAAAGAGATAATTATTGCATTGTATGCAAAAAAATGTTTACAAACTTGATGATGCCACAAAAACACCAGTTTATAAGATATCTAATGATAAATATATAGTAAACGCAACATCTTCGGGCGATTTTAACTTTATGCAATTGACAGATGGCGCAAAATTTGAAACGGGTGTGCCTAAGGCTATTGCAAAAGTTAAGGGTAGCTTAACCATTGCGCACCAAGACGGCAAAAAGTATGTTACATTATCTGCAAAAGTGCTTGACGGTTTTTCTGAAAAGAAGGTTACAAAGCAAATTAAAGATATTGTTGATAGCTACAACAAAACATTAACCGAAACCGAAAAAAGTGCGATGAGCATTTCATTTACGGGCGAAAATGAAGTAATTAAAGAAACTTACTCAACATTAATTGGCATTATGTGTATGGCTATCGCATTAATATATTTGGTAATGGTTGCGCAATTCCAATCATTAAAATCGCCACTTATTGTAATGTTTACAATTCCTCTAGCGTTTACTGGCAGTGTATTATTGTTGTTGATGTGCAATATGAGTTTGAGCATATTTGCGTTAATTGGGCTAGTATTATTGATGGGCGTTGTTGTAAATAACGGTATCGTGTTTGTAGATTACGCAAATAAATTAATGGAAAGTGGGCTAGAAAAGCGTGAAGCGTTAATTAAAACAGCTAAAGAAAGAATTAGGCCAATTTTAATGACAGCGCTTACAACAATTTTTGCAATGCTAGCTTCTTTGTTTGATTTTTCTTCTGGAGCAGCCGCAATAAAGCCTATGATAGTTTCAACGGTGGGCGGATTAATTTATAGTACGGCGTTGACATTGTTTTTTGTGCCAATTATGTATGATTTGTTAAATCGTAAAAACAAGAGGATAAATTTAACTTTTGATGATGATAAAGAGGATGACATCGAAAAAGAAATGAAGTTAAACAAAACAAAATATTTAGATGAAGTAGCGTATGTTGTCGCAAACGGAGCGCCACAAAATTTTGAAGCGCAAAATTTGGGGCAAGCAACCGCCGTACAACTTACAATGGACAATTTGTCAGAACAAACAAAAGTTGAAGATACAAATTTTTTGTCTAACAGCAAAAATGCCCCGCAAGACAACGCAATTGCGAAAGATTGCCAAAATGCGCTTGCAGAGGAAAATAATGCAAATGCTACATTGCAAAAAGTGGAGCAAGACAATTTAACTTTGCAAAATGATGAACAAGAAAACAAAAAAGATGTGCTAGAAGAAAAGGTTAAAATTATAAAAAATGCTAAAAAACATTAAAAATTCAAATTAAAAGTCAATAAAAAGCAAATAAAAGGGGCAAATTAAATTTTACCTCTTTTATTTTTTGAATGCTATTGACATTTTGACAATAAAATTTTATAATTAGATATAATGTTATAAATATTGTTAGGAGATGTTATGAAGAAGAGGGTTATATTTGTAGGAGTGTTGCTTTTACTATGTATGATGTTATCAGTTTGCTTTGTTTCTTGTGGAGAAGATGTTGCCATAGAAGTAAAGTTTTCCGTTAGCGGTGGTAATGTTAACGTTAGTTTAACAAATGCAGATGCGCCTATTAGTGGCTATGAAGTTACGATTAATGGCGAAACCAAAACATATAATGGTAAATCTATCGCTATACCAATTCAAGGTTTAGCTCCGGGCGATTACGAAGTTTCAGTAAAGCCAATAAGCACAGAAATTACCACAACGGCAGTTACAACAACCGTTACTATACCTGTTTCAGAATTTAACAAGGTAACGTTACAAACTCCGCAAAATTTTAAATATGCTACCGCCGAGGGGAGTATCCGCAAACTTGTTTGGGATGTTAACACTCAAGCCGAAAACTATTTTGTAGAAATTTTAAATGCAAGTGGTTCTTACAAAACAGAAACAGTTACTAACGCTTATTACATAATCCCTAGCGATTTGCCAGTTGGCAATTACGAAATAAAAGTTAAGGCATTAAACTCTCAAGTGGGCTATGTAGAATCTGCTTGCACAGCAGTTTTGCCATACAAAGTTAAAAAATTAAGCACACCTCAAATTTATAGATATGATGCTAAAACGTTGTATTGGGGCGCAATCCAAAATGCAAAAGATTACTCAATAAAATTGTACAACGATGAAAGCGTTTTGCTACAAACATATTCAACAGATATTTCTTCTTTTAACATTAAAGATATAATAGATAAAATCTCAAGCGAGTTCTTTTACGCAGAAATTAAAGCAAACGGCAAAGTTGATGTTGTAACTGAAACTATTGCAGAAGTTGCTGTAACATACAACATTTGCTATATTGATAGCGATTATTCAGCTAAAGAAATTTGTCCTAAAAACAAACTAAACGCACCAGCGCAAGCTAGCATTAAGGCAGATACAACAACACACAAGCTAACTTGGAACGCTGTTGATGGCGCTCGTGGCTATAAAATTCAAGTTTTCCAATGGATAAACAAAGTTTTAGTTCCTGTATCAACCATTGCATTAGATAGTGGCGCAACAGTAGAATATTCTTTGGCAACGCTTGCAGCAGGCAAGTACGAAATTAAAATTAGCGCAGTTGGCGACAGCGTAAACTATGAGGATTCTGATTTTTCAGAAAAAGTAGATTACACAACGGCTGTAACTCTTGCCGACCCATCAATTTCACTAGAGCGTGATGGCAAAAATTGGAAGTTGGTTTGGAGCACTATACCTAACGCAACTAAATATATCTTGTGCAATAATGGCGCAGTAATTTTGGAAACAACTGAAACAGAAGTTAACCTTTCTACTTTTGAAGAACCAATTTACAATTTTACAATTATTGCAACAACCGACAACACAACATATATGGAGTCTAGCCCAAGTAACACAATAGTTGTTAAAAACTTGGCGATACCAATAGGTTTGACTGTCGAAAACGGCATTATAAAGTGGGTTGCGGTGGAATCTGCAGTTGATTATCAAATTGTTTTAAGCAACAGCGCAGGCGTAACATTTGCAATCAATTCTTCTGTAAATCAAGTTAACACCAACAATTTGGCATCATTAGAGATTGGCACATACAACAAAATTTCTGTTGTCGCTCGTGGCAGTAGCGCTATAATTGACGGTAAATATTTTATTGATTCTAAACCTGCAATCGATACTTCTACAATTAAAAAAGTAGGTTTCCCTAAAGATTTTAAAGTTATCAACACAAATGTTGGCGTAGATTTTGAATTTAATGCTGAAAGTGGCGTTAGAAGTTACTTAATTGCAATAAATGATACAATTGATTTTAAAGCGTGCGTAATTGATGCAGGCAAAGCAACTTTCCATTACGCTACACCAATTGTGGTTGGCAAATCTTTTGTAGTATATATGAAAATTGTAACCGAGTCTGGCAGTAACATAAATGTTGTTACTATGGATTTGTTTAATGTAAGCTTAACCAAATTAGATGCGCCAACAAATGTAAGGGTAGAAAACGGCATTCTAAAATGGAACGGTATGGCTCAAAAGGCATTCCAAATAAGCACAGGTATTAAAACTATCGATGTTGCTAAAGATGTCAATCAGTATGATTTAATGACAATTGAAGGCTGGTTTGGCGAAAACTTTGGCATTACAATTGCTACGCTTGGCGATACAAGCTTAGAAGTTACATCTGACAAATCAACCCCTTGTAATGTAACAAAACTTAGTGTGCCTACAATAAGAGCAGATAAGGCAAACAAAAAATTTACTTGGAACGCTATTACTGGCGCAACAAAATATACGGTTTATGTTGATAAAACAACCAAAAAAGATGTTTTACCAAATGAGGAATTGTCTTTTGCTTTTGATACAATAAAGGCGGGCGAATTTGAAATTATGGTTAACGCCATTGGTAATAACAAAGATATTATTGATAGCTTTAGGATAAAAGAGGCAGTTGTATATCCTAATGGCATTGTTCCTTATATCCATAAAATTGAGGAACTTGCGCAACCAACAAATGTTATATTTGAAGACAATAAATATATTACCTTTACTAACAATTTAGATGTTAATGAATTTAAATATATTATTGTATACACAAGCGCTAAAACAAACCCAACGGATATTGCATATGTTAATCAAACAGCGCCACTTAAAGCAGAAGTTGTTAGCGGTAACCAAAAACGCCTTGATAGTACGGTTGTTGACTTAAACAAAATTGCCAAATTAGAAATTATTGTTGTTGGCGATGGCTTTAACTATATCAACAGTTTGCCATGCAATGTTGTTCTTGGCTCTGGCACTATTAACAAATTAGTCGCTCCAGAAATTACACAACTATCAAACAATATGTTAATGTGGAAGAGAATTACAGATTTAACTCATATTAAAGATTTTAGTTTGTATGTTGATGGTGTGTTAGAAAGTAGCGCCAATATTACTCAAACTGCTACTGACTTTAACATCGAAAGCATTGTTGAAAAAATGAAAGCTGGCGAGCATAACTTCCAAATTAGAGCAAATGCAGCGGACGCTAGTTATATGTCATCTGCATTGTCAAACACATACAAAATTGTTAAGCTGAATGTTAACGGCTTAAAAATGCAAGGCAATACAATCGTTTGGGAAAACTTTG
The DNA here is from genome assembly GCA_036653655.1 of Clostridia bacterium. GTDB lineage: Bacteria > Bacillota > Clostridia > Christensenellales > UBA3700 > JAVVTM01. The sequence goes on from JAVVTM010000040.1 coordinate 8,222, forward strand.
CAAACAACCAATATGGTTACAAATTTATTATAACCGACAAAGCTGCCAGTGAAATTGTACTTAGCGATGTGGTTGAAGGCAAAAAAGGTTCTGGCATTTATTCACACAGCCCAAAACTAGAAATTGGCAAACAATATATTGTTCGTATTCAATTGCTTGGCGATACTTCTAAGTATTTTAACAGCGATTTTGTTGAGCTTCCTTACAAACTAGAAAAATTGGATACTGTTAAAAGTTTGCAATTACAAAACGGCAGAATTAGCTGGACACCAGATTGGAGAGCTAATGGATATACTCTTCAAATGAACAATATGGATATTGATAAAACTTTTGGCGCAGAGGTTAATATCGCTGATGAAAAAGTTATCTACGATAAAATGCTTGATAACATTAAATATTCTTTTGGTGTTAAAATGAACGGCGGAAAAGTTGATAGTGGCATTTATTATGTGGAATCTGATATCGTAAGCGTTAAAAAGAAAACTGACATTTTAGTTAATGAGGTTGCAACAAAACTTTCTGCTCCTAGCGATTTAAAGCTTAACACTGTTGGCAACTTAATTTGGGGCAGTGTTGTTGATGCCGACCATTACAAAATTTATTACACTGATGAAAGTGGCGTTCAAAAATTGTTGGCTACTGATGTTAAAGGGTTAATTTTAACTGATTTTAGCAGTATTTTAAGTGGAAAAGTTAAGTTAAAAGCTAAAGCTTTTGGCATTGGCAACAATATAGAATCTGTTTTCAGTAACGAAATTGAGGCAAATGTGCTTAAAACACCTACAATTAAGTTGATTAACAAAGAAAACAACATTCAAATTAAATTTGAGCAGGTTGTTGACGGCGCAGGTGTTCCAATAAAAAATTATATTTTAAAAATTAATGACAGTGTTTATCCTTTAGGTATGGCAGATTTAACAAATTACCAAACAGAAAATGGCGTTGTTTATTATTATTACGATATTAACAATGCGGATATTGACAAACCTAACACATTAATTTTACTTGGGGCAGAGGGCAATTCAACAAACATTGCTTCTCAAATGTGTTCTATTGTAAAAGAAGACAATATCAAATTGGGCAAACCACAAAATATTACAATCACAGGCAAGTATTTGGTTTGGGATAGCGTTAAAAATGCAACACAATATAGGATTTCTGTTTTGACAATACTTGATAGCACATATCAAGAAGTTGGAAATACAATTTATACGCAAATTAGCGCTGGTCAACAAATTTTTGATATTACAACTTTAGTTGGCAACTATAATCAATTTAGATTGCAAATTGTTTCGCTTAACCCCGGCGTTAAAGGCTACTTGCCAAGTGAACCAGCGGAGATTTCTTCTAATAAAACAAAAATTGACACAATTACAAATTATGTTGTTGACGGCACTGTTTTAAAATTTGATGGCAGTAATTTTGTTAAAAATGTTAGGATAGGCATTACAGAAGGCACAAAACCAGAAATAGAAGCATTTTATCCAAATAGTATTTCGGGCAAATATGAAATTGATTTGGCAAAATATCTAACTACGGGTGGCGCATACACAGTAACAGTACAAATGATTGCTACCGATGCTGCAAGCAACTCTGATGTTGTTAGCATTACTCTTACTGTTTTAACAATGCCAAAGCCAAAAATTAATGAGTTAGACAAAGATAGTAAAATTGCAAATGGCATGATTGTTTGGGCTTATGATGAAACAAAAACTTCTTACAACATAAAAATTACTACTGGCACAGCGGTAAGAGTTGTTAGGCTAACTTTTGATAAGGCAGCAAGTTTTTCTGCAACTAACAAAATTTATGATGTTAAGGCAGAAGTTTTAAATACTAATGGCACCGTTGCGGAAACTATTACAACAACATCTACATTTACCGATGAATTTAAAGTTGATGTAAGAAGTTTGATTAACGCAGGCGTGCACAATATACAAATTATGACAAGCATAACAAGCGCAAATGTTGCGGGTTCAGCTACGCA
>JAVVTM010000041.1:0-10194 GCA_036653655.1 Clostridia bacterium
CAATAGAAATTACGCTTTCTTTAAAAACATTAATAAAACGGCTAGAAAGCCTTTCCTCTGTCATATCAGGAATTGCATATTTATACTTTTTATCTTCGGTTAACAATTTAATTAAACCCAACTCTTTAATATCACGGCTAACCGTTGCTTGAGTAACTTGAAAACCAGCCTCGTTTAAATAATCAACAATATCCTCTTGTTTATCAACGTCATATTCAGTAATAATTTGTTTAATTTTATCTAACCTTAATTTTTTTGACATAATATCTCCTCGTCATAATTTGTACAACATTTTTGTATTTTATTTTTAACTAAGTTTATATTTTTATATTTTATTTTTAACTAAGTTTATATTTTTATATTAGATTGTTGCGCTTTTTTGATTTGTTTCGCAACGCTTTTTGCCTTAACTAATACAATATATTAATAGCTCCATTTTTAACTAAGTTTATCTAGCAATCTTTTATAAAAATTGCTGTTGTTAAAACGCACAAAATTGATTGTTTTACTGCTTTTTGTAATGGATAAAACTGCGTCGCCACTAAAATCTGCCACCCTTTTGCCATCAATAATAACTTGTTTAAGATGATTACTTGTTGCAAGCAACTTAATAACGCTACTTTCTGGCACAACCATAGGGCGTGAAGTTAGGGTGTGCGGACAAATTGCGGTAACAATTAATGCGTTAACTTTTGGGCTTAAAATTGGACCTCCGCACGACATATTGTACGCAGTAGAACCAAGCGCCGTGCTAACCATAACGCCGTCGCCACAGATGTGTTGCGCCTTGATATTATCAATAAAAATATCCACGTCAACCATATGTTTATCAAGGGTGTAATCGGTTACAAGCGCCTCGTTTAAGCAATAAAAATCTTGATTGTTAATTGTGGCTTTTATCATATAGGTTGGCTCGATACAAAACTTTTGTTGCGCCAACATTTTTACAGCTAACTTAATATCTTCTTTGTTTACTTCGGTCAAAAACCCAATATTGCCAACATTAATGCCCAAAATTGGTTTTGCGTAATTTACACTAGCTTTTGCCGTGCTAATAACAGTGCCATCGCCACCAAAAACGACAATAATATCGGCTTTATTGAACATTTCATCTTGCGGTAAAAAGTTGTAGCCATCAAACAACGCACAATCTTGGCTAGAAATAAAACATTCTAAACCATAAAATTTTGCTTCCAAAACAAACGCTTTTGTCTGTTCTGCCAATAAGTCCCTACTTAAATTGCAATATATACCAATATTCATAGCATTATTATACAATAATTTTAACATTTATACAATATTATTTGCGTAATTTTTAAATTTAATCGCAATAAAAAAATAGCTTGCTGTTAACACGCTACTTTTGATAATAATTAACTATTTGATTATATTTTTTATTAGTATTTTTTTTGTTTTTGCTTTTAAATATTTAATTGTTGCGTTTTAAAAATTCTTCAATACGCAATGCGATACTTTCGGCGTCCAAATTTAAAAATTTTAAAAGTTGTGGCACTTTACCCGTTGGCACAATGCCATTTTCTATGGCAAAATTGCACACTTTACACTTGATATTTTTGCCTGCGCAATACTCAAGCACACTGCTGCCAAACCCGCCTTCTAGCACGTTATCTTCAAGGGTAAACACGGTTTTGTTGTTTAAAGTGTGCAAAAAATTGCTATCTAGTGGCTTTAAACATCTTGCGCTAACAACATCAATATCAATGTTTTTGCCCAACAAAATAGCCTTTGCTTTTAACGCTTGTTGCAACATAACAGCGCCCACGCAAACAATTTTAATGTTGCAATTGCCCTCGGTTAAAGTTTGCCAATTTAAGGCAAATTCCTTTTGTTCCGCCTCTAAAATTGGGTATTCGCCCTTTGGATATCTAATAACCATTGGAGCGTTATTATGGCTTGACCATCTGATTGCGTTAGCCAATTCTACACTATCTTTTGGCGCAAGCAAAATAAAATTTGGTAACGGGCGCATAAAGCTAATGTCAAAAATGCCTTGATGAGTTTCGCCATCATCTGGCACAATGCCAGCTCGGTCTAGCAAAATTTTTACATTCAAGTTTTGCAAGGCAACATCGTGGATAATTTGGTCGTATGCACGCTGTATAAACGTGCTATAAATAACGCAATATGGTTTAAACCCACCAATCGCCATACCTGCCGACATACTTACGGCGTGCGCCTCTGCTATGCCAACATCATAAAATCTGTTTGAAAAATCTTCCGCAAATTTGCTAACACCAGTGCCTTCCGCCATTGCCGCAGTAACCGCCACAATTTGATTGTCATCTTTTGCTAGCTCGCACAGTGTGTTTCCAACTGCGTTAGAAAATGTGTTACTGCTTGGCGCACTTGTAGAATATCCGTGATATTTGCTTGGGTTTTGCTCGCTTTCTTTGTAGCCTCTGCCCTTTTGCGTTACAATATGCACAATAGCGCTAGAGTCTTCTTCCTTTTTTGCCAACTCCAACACTTCTACAAGTTTTTTAATATCGTGCCCGTCAATTGGCCCAAAATATTTAATGCCATATTGAGTAAATGGCAACCCGTCCTGAATAAAATATTTGATAGAATTTCTAAATTTTTTAACAAATTTGGTAACCTTGCCCACTTCATCAAGATTAAAATCATCAATAACATCAACAGTCAAATTTTTAAGGTTGCGATAAGCTGTATTGTTGTGCAATTTTAACAAATAATCTGCGGTAGAACCAACAGATTTTGAAATAGACATAGAATTGTCATTCAAAATGATAATCTGCTTAGCTTTAATGTTAGAAATATCGTTTAACGCTTCGTAACACAAACCGCCCGTTAATGCGCCGTCGCCAATAAGCGTAACAATATTGTTAGAAGTTTTGTTCAATTCTTCCGCCCTTGCCAAACCATCGCCAATAGAAATTGAAGTGCTTGCGTGCCCTGTGTTTACAATATCGTACACACTTTCATCACGCTTAGGAAACCCTGCAATGCCACCAAAAGTGCGCAATGTGCTAAACTGTTCCTTTCGCCCAGTTAAAATTTTGTGCGCATAACTTTGATGCCCAACATCAAAAATAAACTTGTCATACTTGGCGTTAAAAACATAATGCATTGCAATAATAACTTCTACTGCGCCCAAACTTGATGCCAAATGCCCACCATTTTTTAAAACGGTATCCAAAATAATTTGCCTAACATCTTTAGCCAAAACATTTAATTGTTCTATATTTAAATTTTTAACATCTTCGGGGTTGTTAATTTTTTCAATCATTTTTTCCTCTTTTTATCAAATCTTTTAATTTTAGTGTAGCCAAAAATAATTTAAATTTGATAAAATTGTTTTAATTTTGTTAACAATAAGATTAATAAAAACTGTTTAAATTTGTGTTAACAATAAGATTTTTTGTTTGCTCTTAACGCTAGATATGTTATTTATGTAATTTTATTTTTTCTTTTATTTAATTTTTAGTAATGTCAAATTTTATTTTTTCTTTTTTTCTTTTTTATCTGGCTTGTAAAAAATAGCGATAACCCTACTTACAAGCATAACAAACTCTTTAGAATTATTTATTGCAATCTTTTTTTCAAAAGCCTTGCCCCCAACAGTCAATGCGCCAATGATACTGCTAATTATCATTGCTACCCACATAGATTCGGTAGTGTGGGTTAAAGTTGCAATTTTTGTAACAATAGCGACACCGCAAGCGCCACTTATAATACCACAAATATCGCCAATAACGTCTGAACATATATTGTTAACCTTTTCGGCGTTTTGAACCAATTTGATTGCAATTTTTGCGTGAGGCACTTTTTTTGCCGCCATAGAATTTAGTGGCGCAACATCGCAAGATGTTACCGCAACGCCAATTCCATCAAAAACAATGCTAGTTAAAATTAATAAAACTAGCAATAAAATAGCAACAACAAGATTACCTTTTGTTGCTGTAATTTCTGAAATAAAACTAAAAACGATTGCTAAAAAAAATGTTATAATTGTAATTTTGATTGCCCACATATCACGCTTTTTTAGCTTTTTTGCGCCTTTTGTGGTGTCGATTGCAAGCGACTTGCGTTTGTCAGCTTCAATTTTGTTAATATCGCTGACATCAACTTTTTCATTCTTATTAATATTGTCGCCTTTTGTGGCAACTTTTTGTTTGTTTGTATTGTTAATATTGATTGCTTCTTCTTGCTTATCTTTGTTTGCCTCAATATTATTTGAGTTACTAGGCTTGCTTTCAAAATAGTTTGAATTACTAGGCTTGCTTTCAAAATAATTTGAGTTGCTAGGCGTGCTTTCAACATTGTTTGCGTTAATTATTTTGCTAGCTTTTTTATTGCTAACATCATTTATTTTATTAATCTTGTCAATATTTTCACTGCCATTTCCGTTGCCGTTATCATCATTATTTACGCTGTTATTTTCCATCAATTCCCTCAAAGTTATTTTCCATCAATTCCCTCAAAAAAAAAATTTAATAATAAAAAATGGTGGTAGCATAGCAAGTAAACCTTGCGCCATAGGTCCAGCTGAATTTCTCCCTAGCTCACTTTCCGTCGCCGTGAAAGCAGTTTCCTTTTAAGAGCAAGTTCACCAAGTTGCCAAGGTGTAACTAGATTACCACTTAGAACACACTATAATCCTTGCAATGCTTCAATAGAACAGTCTAGAAGATTTCCTTTTCAGATAAATAGTTACTTTAGCTTCTTTTGCAAAATGAGGTTTCATAGACAAAGGTATCATCGCATTGGCCAACGCAAGTCAACTGTTAATAATCCACCCCCATCACTCAAAGCAGGCTACTCTGCACCCAGCGCTAGCCGATATGCAGGTTTAATCCCAAGGAGTGGTATATCGCCACCCGTTTAGGTCTCCACGATAAGTGGGACATTTATTACATGCCATTGTAAGATGCCCACAAATCTTAACTCCCAGCACCAACCCCTATTTGGGCAATAGAAGCCAGCACCAGAAACTTCATCGATGTGCCCTTTAACGGTAATTTATCCCCGTCTTGGGTAACTAAAATCTGACTAGAATACTGCACCACCACAAAATATTCATTATCAAATTATCATTATTATATATGATTTTTGCAATAAAATCAACTATTTTTATTAATATAGAGTTTTATCACAAAAATTTTACATTGTTATTTTGTACGGTTGGCAACATAAAATAGCAGTTCTTTCATTTCTCTTGCTCGTGCGCCAAACTGATCTAAAATTTCGTTAGCTTGCCTATAAAGTTCTGCAATGTCGGCTTTTGCTTGCTCCATACCCACAATATCAACATAATTAACTTCATCGTGCCCTACTCGTTTGCCAATATCTTCCTCACTGCCAATTTTGTCCAAAATGTCATCAACAATTTGAAAAATAACGCCAAGTTTATCGCCAAAATCTGCAAGCAGTGCTTGTTCATCACGCCTTGCGCCACTTGCTATTGCGCCTGCAAGCAAGCTACATTTTAACAAGCAAGATGTTTTTAATGAGTATATTTTTAGCAATTCTTCCTTAGATGTCTGTTTGCTTTTTTTAATATCCAAGCATTGTCCGCCAATCATACCTTGCATACCAGCGTTGGTAAAAATGTACTTAACTGCATTTATGTAGCGAGGGTCGGCAAATTCTTTAGACAAACCTGCTTCAACAGCCAAATTTAGCAATGCGTCGCCCGTTAAAACAGCCAAACTTTCGCCAAATTTTTTGTGAGTAGAGGGCTTTCCTCTGCGCAAATCATCGTTATCTATTGCAGGCAAATCATCGTGAACTAGAGAGTAAGAATGAATAAATTCAACACACAAGGCTAAAGGCATAACTTCATCAACTGTCCGTCCCATAAAATTAGCGCCAATGAAAACAAGCGCAGGGCGAATGCGTTTTCCGCCATCTAAAACGCTATATTTAACCGCCTCTAGTAATGGTTTTTCCACATCTTGCAACTTATCTAAATAAGCTTCAAGGTGCTTTTCAAAAATGCTTTTATACACTGCTAAACCTTCCATAAATTCCTCCCCTTCGCAAATTATATCTAAATTTCTTTCTTATCCAACTCCTTAGTTAGCAAATAAATTTGCCCTTTAACGCTTTCCAACTCGGCTAAACATTCAGTAGATAACTTAACGCCCGCATTAAAAAGAGTTAAACTTTCATCTAACTTAGTATCTTTATTTTGTATTTTTTCCACAATTTCTTCTAATTCACTTAGCTTTTTTTCTAATTCCATATTTTCCTCTATTTATATTATATAATATTTTTTAATATTACAATAGCGAATTTGCAACATTTCAATTATAATATCGTTTTTACCTCTGCAATGGCGGTTCCGTCTATGCCTGTTAGCTCAATTTTGTCATTAATTTTTAATTCTGACACCCTTAAAATGCTTTTTTTGTCCCTTTCAACCCTAAAATAGCCTTGCGCCAACAATTTTGTTGGATTGTTTTCATCAAGTTTAATAATTAATTGTTTTAACAAATTTTCTTTATTGGTTACTTTTTGTTGCATTAAATTTTGCAAACTTGTTGCGATAGTAATAGTGTTGTGTTTAATAACCTCAAACTTCATTTTTAACGCCATCAACATAATATTATTTGCGCTTTTAATGTTATCCTCAACATTTTGCATTTTAAAATTAATAGCGCTTGCAAGCTTTTGCAAATCTTTATTTACGCTATATTTAAAGGCTTCGGCATCAAAAGCAATGAGTTCGCCCGCTGCGGTTGGCGTTGGCACACGGATATCCGCAACAAAATCGCACAATGTAAAATCGGTTTCGTGCCCTACCGCCGAAATAATTGGCGTAACCGCATTGTAAATTACTTTAACTAATTTTTCGCTATTAAATGGTTTTAAATCTTCAACAGCGCCACCGCCCCTTGCGATAACTATTGCATCAAACCCAAGAGTATCAACAAACTCCACCGCTTCTACAATGCTTTTTTCGGCATTTACGCCCTGCACTTGCGTATCAAAAACTGCAATTTCTAAGAAGTTGTTTTTTTTGCGAACAGTACTAATGATATCTTTAATTACTGCGCCTGTTTTGGCGGTAATAACACAAACTTTTTTTAAAAACGAAGGGATAAACTTTTTATGTTCCTCTGCAAAATAGCCTTCTTCTTGCAATTTTGCTTTTAACCGTTCAAATTCCACAGCCAAAAGCCCCACGCCAAGCGGAGTAACGCTTGAAACATTAAAGGATAATTTGCCACCCTTTACATAATAATCAACGTAACCCTTAACAATAATACATTCATTTTCTTTAGGGGCATATGTTTTTTGATAATTAAAACAATTGCACTGCACTTGCGCATTTTCATCTTTTAAAACAAAATAGCTATGCTTGCCTGATACCCTCAAGCCAGAAACCTCGCCCACCACACAAATATCGTGTAGCAGTTCTTCCGCCTTAAAAATATTGCAAATATAGCTATTTAATTGCGTAACATTAATGTAATTTACAGAATTATTTTCCATATTTCGCTGCCATAAGTGTGTTGTAAAGCAACATAGAAATTGTCATTGGGCCAACGCCACCCGGCACTGGTGTGATAAACGAACATTTTGGGGCAACATTTTCAAAATCGACATCGCCCACAAGCTTGCCCTCAACACGATTAATGCCCACATCAATAACAATAGCGCCCTCTTTAACCATATCGGCGGTTAAATATTTTGGCTTGCCAATTGCGACAACTAGAATATCCGCTTGTTTTGCAATTTGCGCAATATTTTGAGTTTTGCTATGACAAACAGTAACTGTTGCGTTAGCGTTTAAAAGTAGCATTGCCATAGGCTTGCCAACGGTGTTGCTTCTGCCAATTACTACTGCGTTTTTACCCTCCAAACTAACGCCTGTTGACGCCAACAATTCCATTACTCCAAGGGGAGTGCAAGATATTGTGCGAGGCGTGTTCATACTTAGCAAACCAATATTTGTTGGGCTAAAGCCATCAACATCTTTGCTGTCGGGTATTAAACTTAGCAAAAATTTTTCATCGTATTGTTTTGGCAATGGCAACTGCACCAAAATGCCATCAACAGTGCTGTCTTCTGCCAAACTTTTGATGGTTTGCGCAATTTTTTGTTGAGGCGCTCCCTCTTCAAACTCAAAACTTAAAGATTTCATACCCACTTCGGCGCAACCTAAAATTTTGTTTTTAACATAAGTTTTTGAGGCTGGGTCATCGCCAACAATAATTACAGCTAGGGCTGGTTGTCTGTTAAATTGCGCAATAAAATCTTGCACCATTACGCCAATTTTTTGCCTTGTAACAGATGCAACTTGCTTGCCATTAATTATTGTCATTTTTTTTGCCTCCCTGTATTTCTTTATAAATGCTTGCCAAAATGCCATTAACATAAACGTTGCTTTTTTCGGTTGAGTATTTTTTTGTAATTTCTACCCCCTCGCTAATGGATACAGAAAGAGGGATATCCTCCATATACAGCATTTCATAAATAGCCAAAAGCAAAACGCTAATGTCTGATTTGTACATACGTTCTATTTCAAAATTTTTAGCGTACTGCTTGATTTTGGCGGTAAGCTCATCGTACTTTTCAACAACGCCATTATAAACTGTGTTGATATATTCTTTATCTTTATCGGTTAGCGAAAAATCTTCATAAAAAATTTCTTTAGTAATTTCGGACTTTTCCTTATTAAATAAATATTCAAAAACCAGTTTATATGCATACTCTCTTGCATCTTTTCTACTCATATGTGTTTCTCCAATTAAAATACCCTTTGACTAGCAAAGGGTGTTATTTTATGATTTAAATACTACTCCAATAACATTTACGTTAACGTATTTTACAGAATAGTTTGTTGCTTTTTCTACCTCTTGTTTGATTTTTTCTTGCAATTGGCTAACCAAAACAGGAACACTATAATTGTAATAGGCATTAATAGAAATGGTAATAATTACAAAATTTTTATTAATATTAACTACAATGCACTTGTTTTTTTGCTTAGCCTTTACACTGTCAAACACAGAACCTGCCTCGTAAGTAACAGAGGCAACGCCATCTACTTGCTTTGCTGCGACCTGCGCAATAGATGTGATGATGTTTGCATATCTAACTTCAGAACTATAATCAACTTTTTTATTTAGCATAAATCCTCCTAAACATCAAATTAATTATAGCATATTATTTTTTACTTGACAAGTATTAAGCAGGAAATGGTGAAACTACTACGTCAACTGCCTTGTAACTTGTTTGTTCGGTAATAATATTAAGTATTTTTGCCGCATCTGCTTTTGATATCTCGGTTTTATCAACTAAAACATTGATATTTTCTGTGCTCATTGTAACAACAACCTCGTTAAATCCTTTGCTTTTGATTAAGCTTTCTAAAACTAATTCTTTTTCCATATTAGCGCAAATAGAAAGTTTTTGCTTTTCTGCGCTGGTTTTAGCCTCGGCAGATGTCATTTCGCTATTGATAATAGAATCTAAATTAGCAATAGTTGTTGCCCTTCTTGTTTGTAGTTCAGTACGATACGAACTAAAGAAAGTAGTTACGGTTGGTGGGTTGTCGGGGTTGCCAACAGGCGCTTTATCGCCAAACTTTCCTTGCAAAAAGAAGTTTACAGTGCCTGTTACTACAAGCAAAACCACCATAGTGCACAATACAATAATTTTTTTTGTGTTAGCTTTTAATTTCATATTAACCTCCATTACTTCATATTAAAAACTTTTATTTTGTTATTATCTACATTTAATACGGTAGCCACCGCAATTATGATATTAACCTTAACATTCACATCATCTGCGCCTTGAGCCACCACAATAACGCCCTCAATTTTTGGCATTATTTCTTCTAATATTATTGGCTTTGACTGTCCGCCCTCGTTAATTATTATTGGCGTTATAGTTTCAACCACTTTTTCGTTTTGTGCGCCAGCCTCGCCAGTTATATCGCTGTGTTTTTCTGTTTTGTTGGCAATTTTTAGTTGCTTTCCTCCGTGGTAACTTATTAACACTTCCGTTTTGCCCACGCCTGCAATTTGCGATAATGCGTAAGCTAACTCCTTTGACATATTTTCTTCGTTGGTAGCTATTGTTACTTTTGTTTTTGCCTTAGGTGTTGCCAAACTGCTATATATTAAAACACCTACTACACATAATATTATTGCTATTATTACTTCAATATGCTTAATTTGTTTAATTTTTTTAGAAAATTCTTTT
>JAVVTM010000042.1:0-10155 GCA_036653655.1 Clostridia bacterium
GTTTTAAAATTTAAAGCTATTTTGTTGTTGACAAAAAAAAATTAAGCCATTATAATTACTACATAAGACTTTATGGAGGATTTATTATGAAAAAGAATTTAAGCAAAATTTTAATTCTTGTTGTAGCAATAGTTTGTTGCGCATCATGTGTTCTTTTTGCAGGTTGTGGCGTTAAAGATAGCGCTACCGCAGTTGCAAATTGGAAAGAGGCACCAGCAAAAAAAGCTGTTGACACTATTACTCTCAAAGGTGCAACACTAAACCTTGGTACATTTGCAACAGTTACACTTGATGCAAATATTGGGTTAACTCGTACATATGTTGGTGAGGAATCTCGTTTTGATGTCACAGCTAATATTTCTAAAGTAGATTTAGGCAATTTGAACAGCCTAATTGGCGCTATTGGCGGTTTAGTTCAAGGTTTGACATTAAATTTAGATAAAGTTGCTGAAGTTAAAATTGCAGCAGGCATTTATTTTAACGGAAACGACAAATTTGTTTTGTCTTACCACATTAACGATTTGAACAAACTTTTAAAAGTTGACGCAAAAATTCCTAATAATATAGATGGCACAGTTGAATTAACAAAAGCACAATTGGATAAAGCTTCTCCAACTATTTTCACATTTTTGAAGGGACTTATGCAAAATCAATCTCTATTTGATTTATCTACAGTAACTAAAGAAGGCGTTGACCTTAGTGGCGCAACTGCATTTGCTCCAGTTATTGATTTAGGTTTGGGCATTTATGAAAAATATAAAGCTACACCAATCAACAAAAACATTGGTACTGCAGAAACTCCAGATTGGGTTCCAGTAGAATTTGTTGGTGATGAGGGTATCACACACACAATTGGCACTTTGGTAGCAAGGGTTATCAAGGGTGACTTAGATGAATATACTCCTGCTACTTCAGCAGATGTTAAAACTTTAATTAACGGCGCAGTAGATTTTGGCACAGCTAAAGTTTCAGCAGTGTTTGGTAGCAAAACATTTAAGAGCATAACTATTGTAGATACTGCAAAAATTAATCTTTCAAAAGATTTGTTTAACAATGTTTATGGCTTAGTTGCAAACCTAATTCCAGCAAATGTTGCAGGTATTTTAGGTGGTATTGTAGAATCAGTAGCTAAAGATGGTATTAGCGCACAGTTCCCTGTAAATCAAACTACTACTTTTGAAATTAGTGATAAAATTGTAATGACACCTATTGTGAAATAATAGTTTTACAAATTATAAACACTAAGTTTAAAAATTAAAAATTAAAATTAAGAACTACACTTTTGTGTAGTTCTTTTTATTTGCAAAAAAGTTGTAAAACAACGCAAGAAGATTTAGCAAAAAAGTTGTAAAGCAACGCAAGAAGATTTAGCAAAAAAGTTTTAAAGCAACGCAAGAAGATTTAGAAAAAAAGTTGTAAAGCAACGCAGAAGATTTAGAAAAAGTCTTATATAGAACAATGCAAAAAAAATAAGCAAACAAGTTGCGAAAACAATTGTTTTGCATTGAGTAATAAATTTATTAATTTTCATATTGTTAGATATTTATAGTTTTAAAGTAGCAAATTTGTTTTTATGTAATTCTTTTAGTAAAGCAATTTTTATTTTTTTATTTTGCTTTTTAACAATTTTTGACCAAATTTGTTTAAAAAAGCAACATTTGCATTAACAAAAGGTGCAGTTAATATATATATTAGTACAAATATTATATTAACTATTGACAAATTTTGTAGAAAAGTATAAAATTATATTATGTATAATGCTATAAATATATAGAGGTTATAGATATATGGCTTTGGGAGGAGTGATTGTGAAAAATAAAAATATTTTAAAAGTGATGCTATTGGTTATGTGTATGGTTTTAGCCGTGTCGCTTATTGCTTGCGATGGCAACGACAAAACTAAAGTAGATGGAGAGCTTGGTTTAGCAGGCGAGCCAACAACAACGTACACATCAATTGATTGGCAATCTATTATTGGCAAAACTTTAACTGGAGTTACATATGTGGCGGCGGACGCAGCAACTAGCACAAAAGAATATTTACAAATTGACCCGCTAAAATGCCACAACATTACTAACAATGTTAACAATGGCATTGTGTTTAACGACAAAATTACAGCAAATATAAGCGCAGATAAATCTGAACAAGTTGCGCACGTAATTTATAAAATGGATGATGTTGACATTTCGTTGTGTCCAAAACCAGAGGCGGAGCAAAACGGCAAGCTGTTTGTTACATTAAAATCTAACGGACAAAAGTTTTCTATTGATGTTAAAGTTCTTAAAAAAGCAGATAGCAACGATATAACTGGTTACAAAATTCCTTCCAACACAGCTAATTATGAAGTTAATATAGATAGTACAAAAGATGGTAAAATCACTTTAAAATCTTACAAAAATCAAACTCATCTTCCTACAAAAGTTACTTTAATTGTTGGTGGCGTTGACATTCCCCTTGACGGCATAATTTGGAAGGCTGATGCAACTTACAATTTTGGTGTAACTTCTTCTACTGTTGAGGGTTACGCTGGCGGTTATCCTTTTTATTATGAATTTTCTGGCACAAGGATTAATTTGAATGTAGTTACAAGCATTAAAGAAATGTCAGAAATTAAACTTGAAGATGCAAATTTTAATGATTATTTAACAATGAGCAAAGCTGCAAATGCAACTGTTATTGGTTGTGATATGTACGAAATATCTAACATAGATTTTACTAAAATTGTAAATTTGCCAAAGAAAATTAAAGTTAAATTTGAGGGCGCAACAGAATTTGAGGAGCTTGATATTAAGTGGGCAACTGCAATTAGTGATGTTGCTTCACAAGAGATTGAAGTTGAAATTGGCATTGAGGGTAGTGGCTACAAAAAATATAAAACTTTAATTACTCAACATTATGCAACAGATATGCAACTTAAGTTTGGCGAGTCGCTAAATAAATTGTTTATTCCAACATTAAAAACTAATAATGGTGATATAGTTGGAGTTAATGTTAAAGACAAAGCAAATGGTTATTTTCTTCCTACGGCGACACTTTCATTTAAATATGATAATGATAACGTAACGATAAAAAACCAAAGTGTTAACATTTCTAATTATGATTTATCAAAATTGACAGATGCAATCGCCTTAGATGGTGGCGTTGTTGCTATGCCTGTTACAATTAAAACAAACTTTAAAGAAAAGAAAATTGATACGGCGCAATTGGTTGTTGTTGGCTATGAGGGCAAAAGTTTTAAAAGCTTTAGAACTAAAAAATTGCCAGACGGCAAAACATCAGCAATAACTGTTAATGAAACTACTGATACAATTACAATTGCAGAGCCATTATCATTAAAATATTTTCTTTATGATGACACAAATTATCCAGATGCAACATCAAATGTGGTGTTACAAGCAAAAACTCAACTTGGCATTGCAACGCCAGATGCATTTAAAACAATTGCATCTACAAAA
Source organism: Clostridia bacterium (assembly GCA_036653655.1). Classification (GTDB taxonomy): domain Bacteria; phylum Bacillota; class Clostridia; order Christensenellales; family UBA3700; genus JAVVTM01. The sequence goes on from JAVVTM010000042.1 coordinate 3,456, forward strand.
TCAAATAGGATTTATTGGAATTTAAAAGATACATTACCAACACATATCACAGAGGGCACTTACAACCCTTGCATAGGCGTGGATTGTATTCTTACTCCCGGGGTTTATTTTGGTTCTGTTAAATATAAAGTTAATATCAAATTGAAAGTTGATCCAAAAATAATTACAAATGCAACAGCTATTTCTGCTTGTGGGCTTTCTGGGTTTGACAGTAGTTCTGGAAGCTTTACTTACGATATTGACAGCGCAACTCCACTAGGCGCAGATGTTACCCTAGATAAGGGCTATTATAAAACCACAGTTTCTGCAACAATCAGTGGCGCAACATACGCTAATTTGCCAGCACGCATTAACGCAAATAGTTTTAAAACTATTGCAAGCACTAACGACAGAAAGGTTAATATCGAAATTGGCAATGATTATTGTGGATATCAAAAAATTGAGCTAAGAGCTAGCGCAAATGGAATATCAAATGTAAGCACAATAAAATATAACACAAACACTATATTAAACATTGACACGCAAGTTAATGATTTAAACATTGATACATCAAAAAACATTATCACTCAACTTTATGAAAAATTAGGCATGCTAACCGTTGCTTTTACAAAAGGCAGTGATTTAACGGCAATAACAAAGCAAGTTTACCCAATTGCACAAAACGCTACTCAAGATTATTGTTATCAATTGTCTTATGGCGAAACCGCTAATGTTTTTGTTATTTCAATATTTATTGATAATGCAAAAATTGTTTACAATATTGATAGCAAAAAGTTTACGATTAACGCTTTAACAACAACAAAAGAATTTTCTAGCGCTAAAGGCTCAATAATAAGCGCAGAAATTGGGCTAAACACATTAAATACAAATGCGGAAATTGCAAAAGAAATTGCAAATTATTATGGTAACATCACAGCAAATGGTTGGACAGTTAATGGCGTAACAAAATCTATCGTGTTTAAACCATTCAATCTTGACGCTGTAACTCGTGGCAACTTGTACTATGATGTTGCGGTTGTCCAAATTAAAACGCAAAATGTATTAAATGGTACCACAATGCAACCAAATAAAAAACAGTATCAAGTAACATTTACATTCTATAATGATGAATATGTTTACACTACTCATCAAATTGAAGTTACTGGCAAATTTAATGGTAGCGCATTGTTAATTAGCGACCAAAATGGCAACGATTTAATAAATAAAGCAAAAATTTATTTAACAGGATTAAGTGGCTCTGATACTATGCCCGAAACTGAAAAGATTTATAAGTATCTTGGAATGTTAAAAGTAAATTATGTTGCTGGCGCAGTAGCGTTGGATGTTAACGCAAAAGCTAACAGCGATGGTTTGTACTACACCCTAGATGAAATAAGAAAGGGCACAGTATATCTATATACAATAAGAATTTATCAAACTAACAGTTTGTGCACAGAAGTTTTGTTAACAACAATTGCAGAATATGAATTTGTTAACAGATTGTATGCAACTGCCGATGTTAACACCGTTACAAGCGAATTTGATTTGGACCAAACTACCGTTGGCGACCAAAAAGAAATTAAAAATAATGAGAAAAAAGAAATTCAATTGGTTTATGGCAAAGTAAAACCAACCGAAGCAGAAATTGAAGCGCAACTTAAAAAATATATAGGCGCATTAAAGTTGAACATCACATTTGAAGGTAAAACATTTGATTTGTCATTTGTTTCTAACATCAATGATGCAATTTACAAAGCTTCCGCCTTCAAATATGAGTTAACAGTGGCTCCAATTAAAGATACGGTTAACCCTCCATATGTGCCATATACTTTTGAAGTAAAAATTGATTTTTATCAAGCTATGCCTCATATGACTAATAGCTACAAAATACATACAGTTAATTTTACAGTTTTTGGCAAGTACGAAGTTGCTAACGTTGAGGGCAAGACAAAACTTGATTTGACTGCTGTAAACAATCTTGGCTTACTTTCTGTTGATGCTATTTCAGCAAAAACAGAAATTGCAACAAAACTTGGCGATTTAACTTGTTTGTTATTAAGAAGACAAGGCAGTTTAACTAGTTATACTTTTAAGCAAGCATACAAATTTAGAAATCCAGAGTTTGTTAGTGGGTATGGTTACGATATGCAAGTTACAAAAACAGCTGGCGAGGATTATTTTAGAGTTAAAATAACAGTGTCATTTGTCCCTGTCAACCCAGAAGTGTTTAGCGTTTTTGATTTTGCAAGTTTTGAGATTAAGGTAAAATAATTAAAAGGCTGCTAAATTGCAGCCTTTTAAAATTTAAATGTTAAGTTTTAATAAAATTGTACTAAAAACTTAATTATGTATGGATACATTTAGTTATAAGTGATATATTAAAAATGTGAGGATACATTTAGTATTATGATATATTAAAAATGTGAGGATACATTTAGTATTAGGATATATTAAAAATGTGAGGTTGTTTTATGATTAAAGAAATTAATTACAAGCAATATGGCAAATGCGTTAGCATTGGTGATGACCATAAAGAACTTATCGTTACAGTTGGTTTTGGGCCAAGGATAATTTTTTTCGGCTTTAAAGACGGCGAAAATTTGATGTACGAAGATATCAATGACAATATTAATAAAGGTGGCAATTATTTTGACACTAACTTTAAAAATGGCGAAATGTGGCATATCTATGGCGGGCATAGATTGTGGAAATCGCCCGAAGATTTAGCATCTTATGCGCCAGATAATTACCCTGTTAAATTTACTATTGATGGCAATTATGCCACTTTTGTAGCTGATGTTGAAAAAATGACTCATTTACAAAAAACAATAAAAATTGGTTTTGAACAAGGCGAATTAACTATTGTACATTCTTTTACAAATTGTGATGATGATGAAGAAATCAAATGCAGTATGTGGGGCTTATCTGTTTTGGATAAGGGTGGCGTGGCAATTCTTCCTCAAAATTTAAAAGATACTGGATTGCTTGCAAATAGAAATATTGTTTTGTGGCCATACACTAAAATTAACGACAAAAGATTATCTTTTTTTGATGATAAAATTGTTATTAAGCAAGATAGCAAATGCGGACCTTTAAAAATTGGGTTTTTAAACACAGAAAAAACAGTTAATTTTATTAATAAAGGTATGCTTTTTGTCAAAAAATTTGAAAGTGATTTAGATGCGGAGTATCCAGATTTTTGTTGCAATACAGAGTGCTACACAAATGAATTTATGACAGAAGTTGAAACTTTATCCGAAATTTATACCATTATGCCAAACAGAACTGTTAGCGCAACCGAAAAATGGTATTTGTACGATAGTAACAGTGTAGAATATAAAGAAATGCTTAAAAAATCAAAAGAAAGCAAATAAGCTTATTTTATTTAAATTATTATCAAAAGCGTTTTATGCCAACTAAGTGGCTTATTTTTAATAAAATGTGTAAAAATAGTAAATAGTTGTAAGCATATCAATCAATAAAATTTAATAAAATATTATAAAAATAACAACAAATAAACAATTATTTAAGGAAATAAATGAAAAAAAGAATTATAGCGTTAAGTTTTGTAGTAATTTTGTGCGTGTCGTTGGTGGGCTGTGGCTTTTTGTTACCAGCGCCAAAAGCGCCCGAAATTAACATTGAGCCCGGTGTAGGTTACGATTTGGGCGAGATTGTAGCTACAAAAAACATTGCGAGTATGGTTGCAATTACCGCAACAGTTGGCAGTAGACAATCTAGTGGCGCTGGTTTTGTAATTACTGAAGACGGCTATGTAGCGACCAATGCGCATGTTGTTATTGATAACGCAATTCCTGCAAAAAATATTATTTGCAATTTTTATAATGGCGCGCAGTGCGCAGCTAAGGTGGAGGCATACGATAACGCTTTAGATTTGGCTATTTTAAAATTAGTTTCTGTTAATCCAAAATTTTCGCCCGTAACACTTTCTACCAAACCATTAAATTTTGGCGAAAGCGCAATTGTTATTGGCAACCCTATGGGCGTTGGCTTATCTGTTGGGTTTGCGCTAGTTGCTAGCCCAAAAACACCTCTTGAAGACGCCGATTTTGATTTTATACAAATTGATAGCAACATCAATCACGGCAACAGCGGTGGAGCATTGTTTGACAAAAACAGCAATGTTGTGGGCATTGTAAGCAGACGGCTAGAAAAGGAAACCGATAAAGACGCTGAGGTAATTGGCATTGGGTTTGCTATACCAACTCAGATTTTGTTGGATTTTTTAAAAAAGGAAAGGCCTTCTATTTACAACGTGATTAAAGATAAAGTTGTTACAAAATAAATATTAAAACATTAAAAAGCATAAAAATATTAAAAGCAATAATAAAAATAAATTAACCAATAAGTTAATTTAAGCAAATGCAATAAAATAATTAATAAATTAGCCGAAGTTAAGGTTAAACTATTTAAGACAAAGCGAAATAAAAAGCTAGGAGATTAATTTGCAAAATTTTGTACCAGTACTAAATGAAAATATGTCTAAAGAGCAAGCAAATATGCTAAACCCTTTAGTTTTGGCGTTTGTCGGCGATAGTGTCCAAACGCTTTATGTTCGCACAAAATTGGTGTTTTTACACGACAGCAAGCCTCACAATTTGCACAATATGGCAAGCAGTGAAGTTAAAGCAACGGCGCAAGCAAAAGTTGTACAAGCTGTTATGGAACAATTTACCGAAGATGAAATGGCGGTTTACAAGCGTGCTAGAAACAGCAAAATACATACATCAGCAAAAAATGCAGGCATTATTGAGTACAAAAAAGCTAGCGGTTTTGAGGCAGTTTTAGGTTTTTTATACCTTACTAACAATAATGATAGGCTAAAATATTTTTTAGAATGGAGTGAGATTAATGAGTGAAGTTACACCAAAAGTTGTGTTATTAAATTACACGCAAAACCCAGAACAAACTATTGCGATATCTGCAAAGCTATGTTACAGCGACAGCACTATTGATGAAATAAAAGAGGGCGTTGAAAGCAAAGATGTTTCTAAATTTATCACTATGATTAAGAGGTTGGGGCACTTTTCGCCAATTGAGCACGCAAGCTTTACTTTTGGAGTGGAGGGCGTTTCTCGCAGTTTTTTGGCGCAAGTTACTAGGCATAGGATAGCAAGTTTTTCCGTTAAATCACAACGATATGTTTCTGCAAGCAAAACGGAACAGTTCAATTACATAATACCGCCTGCAATTAAAGATTTGGGCGAGGATAGTGTTAACGAATACAAAAATCAAATGGCAACAATGCAACAATGGTACAATGTTTGGCAGGAAAAATTGGGTGGTAACATTGAAAAAGCAAATGAAGATGCAAGGTTTGTGTTGCCAAATTCTGCCGAAACAAAAATGACAATTACAATGAACGCAAGAGAGCTAATGCACTTTTTTAATTTGCGTTGTTGCAACCGTGCGCAGTGGGAAATTAGAGATGTGGCTTGGCAAATGCTAAAATTGGTTGTGCAAATTGCGCCAACACTTTTTGAAAATTGTGGCCCACAATGCTTGCAAGGCGTTTGTCCTGAAGGCAAAATGTGCTGTGGTAAAGCAAAAGAAATTAGAGAAAGAAGGGATAGTTTATGAAAATTGAGGGCAGAAACCCCGTTTATGAAGCATTAACTTCTAGCGTTAAGTTAGATAAAATTTATATTCAAAAAAATACGCACAACACACAAAAAATTTTAGATTTGGCTAAAGAAAACAAAATTCAATTTGTTTTTTGCGATAAAGTTGTGTTGGATAGAATGAGTGAAACAGGCAATCATCAAGGCGTTATTGCCGAGGGCGATGAGTTTAATTATTGCGAAATTGAGGATATTTTAGCTGTTGCAAAACAGAAAAAAGAAAACGCATTTATTGTAATTTTAGATGGCATTGAGGACCCACACAACTTGGGCAGTATTATTAGAGTTTGCGAGTGCGCAGGCGTGCACGGCGTTATTATTCCAAAACACAGGGCTGTTAGCGTTAACGAAACAGTTTTAAAAACTTCTGCTGGCGCTGTTAACCATATTAAAATTTGCAAAGTTACAAATATTAACGATGCGATACGTAGCCTTAAAGATAGTTTTATCAATGTTTTTTGCGCAGATATGGAGGGCGCTAGTGCCTATAAAACCAACCTTACAGGCGATTTAGCCTTAGTTATTGGCAGTGAGGGGTTTGGTGTTAAACCTCTTACTAAAAAACTCTGCGATGGCGCAATTTGCATTGAACAATTTGGCAAGGTTAATAGCCTTAACGCTAGTGTCGCTTGTGGAATTGTTGTTTTTGAGGCTGTTAGACAAAGGAAAAATTTGTAGTATCACGCTTAAACATAAAAAATGCAGTAAAATTTGTAGTATCACGCTTAAACATAAAAAATGCAGTAAAATTTGTAGTATCACGCTTAAACATAAAAAATGAAGATATAATAAAAAATAGCATTTGGACAAAATAAAATGCTATAAAATAATTAAAGCAAAGCACAAAAAATGCAGTAAAATATGTAGCAAAGCGCAAAAAAGCGATATAACAATAAAAGCAAACATAAAAAATGATGTAAAATTTGGAGCAAAGCACAAAACAAAAGCTAAAATAAGTTTTGAAACAACGCAAAGGGAAAATTATGAAAGAATTAACTGATGAGGAACTGATAGCTTTATACAAGTCTGGCGACGCCAAAGCGTTAGAAACTTTAATGAAGCGCTATAAGGATATTGTT
>JAVVTM010000043.1:0-10107 GCA_036653655.1 Clostridia bacterium
GGCACTACTGTTGCTGCATTTGCTGCTGAATACAAATTTGGCGATAATATCGCTGCTGATAAAGCTGCAACTGTTGAAGTTTATGGCAAAGTTAAGGGTGTTGAAACTCTATTGTTTACTTACAGCAATCCAAAATATGTAATTGCTGATGCTAGCAATATGAATATGGTTGATGCAAACGGCAAGATTGACAGATTTAACAGCGCTAAATTTAACATTTCATGTATTGTTGATGGTCAAGTATTCAAGTTTGAAGCAAAAGTTACAAAACCTAAAAACGATACTGCAGTTAAACCTTTTGATGCCGTTAAAGTAGCATTAAACAGCAGAGTTTTAGATGCAATCAATGGCAAGGTATTTAGTGTTATTGTTAATCCTAAGGTTGCAGCTGCCGATCAAGTTAAAATTAATGTTACAATTAATTACAACGACATCGAATTTGTTTCAGGACAAAATTTAATTAAAGATGGCAAGTTTGTAACTGCCGGAACAGTTAAATTTAAAGTTAATTACAATGGTATCGATTTGGGTACTCACTCAATTGTTATCGCATAAGTAATTAAAGATAATTAAAAATTTGAGGTATAACATTTGTTATACCTCTTTTTTTTGTCCTATATTTTAGCTATACTTTTTTAAAAATTTTTATGTTGCAATTTTAAACGCTTTTAGTTTGCGGTTTTATGTTGCGCTTTTTATTAAGCGGTTTTTATGTTACACTTTTTTTATCAAAACAATTATTATTTAAGCATTTTTTAATTTTAGGGTACAAATTGCCTAAAGTTAACTGTTTGTAAGAATTTTTTTTTGCTAAATGCTAATAATTTAAACAATGCTATTGTAATTTAGCGCAAAACTTGTTATAATTTAAAAGAGTACAATTAGGAGATGAATATGCAAAACAAAAAACAAAAAATCATTATTGCAAGTTTTATAGTTGCAGTTTTTTTAGTATTGATGATAGTTAGTATTGTTTTAGCTACAAATAGCGCAGATAAAAAAATTACCTTTCATACAAATGGCACATACGATTACCAAAAACAGGGTAACAAAATTACTATATTAGAATACAAATCTGAAAATCAAAATCAAAAAATAGAAATTCCTAGCGCCATTGATGGCGTTAAAGTTGTTGCCATTGGCGATGGCGCATTTATTAATTCAATTTTTAACGAGGTTGTTTTTCCTGAAACCGTAACAAAAATTGGCGTTGGTATCTTTAAGGGACAAAGTTTAATTAATAAGGTTATATTTAAAGGCGTACTTGACACTATCGAGGCTGAGGCTTTTGCTAACTGCTACAATTTAGAATATGTAGAATTGCAAAACGGATTGCAAAAAATTAACGATAGGGCTTTTTTTAATTGTAGTAAACTTCAAAATTTTGTTTTACCAGTTTCTGTAAACAGCATAGGGCAGGAAGCTTTTGCCGAATGTGATGAGTTAACTAATATCAACTTGCGTGAAGTAACGCAAATTGCTGAAAAGGCATTTTACGCTTGCAACAGGTTGGAAACAGTAAAATTGAACGCAAAAACAACTTCAATTGGCGCAGGGGCGTTTGAAAATTGCGCAATTTCTTCTTTAAATTTTGAAGATTTAACAAGCCTAAACTCAATTGGCGCAAGGGCATTTTACAACGCTTTTAGCTATACATTTAAAAATGTTGAGGGCGTTAGCAAAATTGCATTAAATGAGGGTTTAACCGCCATTGGCGATTATGCATTTGCGCTTTTAGATGTGTCTATCATTCAGTTGCCTGAAAGTTTAACATCATTGGGCGTTGGCTGTTTTGCTGAAATTAATGATAACTATTATTCTGGCAGTTCTTTAAAGCAAATCAATATTCCAAGTAAAATTACAAAATTGCCCGATTATACCTTTTTTAAATGTTCATCTTTAACCGATTTTAAATTGCCAAACACTGTAACAGAATTAGGCAAAGCGGTTTTTGTCGGGTGCAGCAATTTAAAGGATATAGCGTTTGAAAATAGCGATAAATTTAAAATTTTTAATGAAAATTATCTTGTAGAAGTTGCAACAAAAAGGCTAAACAGCTTTTTAACAAACTCATCAAGCAATATTACTATTAAAGGAAACATTGGGTTTGATACAATTTGCGAAGATGCGTTTTATTACACACAACAAAGCGAAATTATTTTGGAAGAAGGCATAAAATTTGTGCAAAAAAATGCATTTAGAAAATGTAGAGTTGCTAAAATCACTTTTAGAGATAGCGATTGTGTGGTGGAAGATGATTTGTCAACAGTTAGCGTGCCAATAAAAGACAGCGTAGTACCAAAATTGGTAATTCACGCAAAATTAAACAGCAAAGTGTATGTTAAATTTATTAACGATACGAGGATTAAATTTGAAATTATTGAGTAATTTACATCAAACGCAATAAAAAATAAACAAGTGTAAAATGCGCTAAGTAACAAATGCAAAAAAAATAAACTCAAAAGCATTTATACAAAAAAACAAACTAAAAGGCAAACTCAAAAGCATTTGTACAAAAAATAAACTAAAAGGCAAACGCAAGAAAAACACAATATAAAACAAATCATTAAACGCTATAAAAAACAAATAAAACATAATTTTTTTACATTTGCAAACAGTGTAAAAATGTACGCAAGGGGAATAAATTTTAAAATTTGACAAAAAATTGTTAGCTTAAAATTTAGGGTTTGGTTCGCAGGAGGGATTATGAGTAATTATGAGGTAGAAATCAATTTAAGCACTAGTGATTTTATTCATTATAGTCATTACCTAAATGGCATTTCTGCCATTAACAGGCTTTATATTAAAAACAAGGGCGATGAGGATATTGAAAATGCGACAATTAACATTAGTTCTTCGCCAAGTTTTTTAGTTGCCCAAAAAATTGAGCAACCTTTAATTCCACGCAAAAAAACCGTAAGTTTTAACCAAAAAATCAATATTTCTCCTCTGTTTTTTGCCAATCTAAATGACAATATAACAGCGGAAATTATTGTGGATATTACTGTTTTGGGCGAGGTTATCGCAAGGGATAGTTGCACTGTCAATTTGCTTGGCTATGATGAGGCAAATTTAACCAGCAATTTTGAATATTTGTCAGGTTTTGTAAAAAATAGTGTTGAGGTTGGCGAAACCTACAAAATGGCGCTAAAATATTTGGCAATGTGGAAAAAGCGTTTTACTGACGCTGGTTACGCTAAAAACGACAAAAATGAAGTAAGATTTTTTCTTGCAAGCATTTACAGCGCTTTATTAGAGGTATCCTTTATTAAACAGGGCGATAGCCAAACCATTTCTACGCACAAACAGATGTTTGAGGTTAAGTGCTGTTCGCCATTGGAGCTTGCGCTTTATGTCGCCTCCGTTTTAGAATCCAAGGCGGTTAACCCAATTTTAGTAAAGTACAATGAGCATTGGTATGTTGGCGCGCATTTGCAAGATAACATTTTTAGCGATATAATAACGGAAGATTTAAGCGCTTTAAGCAAAAAATTTGCAATAGGTGTTAACGAAGTTTCTATGCTTTGCGTTGATGATTTATTTACAAATATTTCGTTTGAGGCAAGCGAATGTAAGGCAAGGACAGAGCTTAAGGAGCAAGAAAAATTTGATTTTGCACTAGATATCAAAAAGGCAAGGCTTGCGGGTATTAATGCCCTTCCTGAGCGAAAAAAGACAAATACAGGTTATGATTTAATTGAAGATAAAATTTTTAGAACAGATTTAGCGCCTAAAAAAATTGTAGAGTTTAAGGGTAGCCTAGAATTGCCCGAAAACACCACAAAAGAAAAGCAGTGGGAACGCCGTTTGCTAGATTTGTCAATGAAAAACAGCTTGCTAAACTTTACCGTTAGCCAAACCTCGTTGCATTTGCTTTCAAGCACCATTGAGGACTTTATAGAGGGCATACAGACCATTGATTACACCCTTTTGGCATTACCTAAAGAAAACGAAAATTTGGCAGAAACAGAGGAGTTTGGCAAAGATTTAAACTTGCTACCAATTAAAGACTTGTTGCGTTTGGAATATAAAAATGCAAAAATCCGCGCGCTAGTCAAAGAAAAAGATTTGGACAAAACCACAAAAAATATTTTCCGAAAAGAGCGTATGTTCATTGAGGAAAGTGGCGCTGGTTCGCTTTATTTGGCGGTTGGCTTTTTAAAGTGGTTTGACAAATTAAATGTTAACAAAATGTATTATGCGCCGTTGGTTTTGTACCCAGTTGTTATGGATTTAAAGGCGGGTTCAACGGAAAAATTTACCATACGCATTAATGAAGATGATGAAATAAGAATAAACAATTCTCTTTTAGAGTTTTTGTTTCAAGAATTTAACATTGATATGCGTGGTTTAGGCACAATAAAATTGGAAGATAACACCATAATTTCTAGTATTCTTGCAAGAATGCGCAAAGAAATTGTAGATTTGAAAGGGTGGGAGATTGTTGAAGATGTCTATTTGAGCAGTTTTTCTTTTACAAGCTATTTAATGTGGAAAGATGTGCGAGAAAAAATTGATATTTTCCGTAAACACCCAATAATTGCAAATTTGATTGATGGCGCAAACGCTAGTGTTAAAGACAAAACAATGGCTATGCACAATGGCGATGAAGTGTTTACTACAAACAACATCTACTTGCCAATCTCAGCGGATAGCTCGCAGTTTTCCGCCGTTGTTGACAGCTTGAGCAAGAGTTTTGTTTTGCACGGGCCTCCGGGCACAGGCAAATCGCAAACTATAACAAATATCATTGCAAACAACATTGTCAATGGCAAAAAAGTGCTTTTTGTGGCGGAAAAAATGGCGGCATTAGAGGTTGTTAAGCGTAGGCTTGACAGCATTGGCATTGGCGATTTTTGCCTAGAACTGTACAGCAATAAATCAAATAAAGAAGAAATAGTAACTAAAATTTTAGACACAATGAACATTCCTTGCAGGCAAAATGACGTTGATTTTGAGCAAAAAAAGCTAGAAATTAAAGATTTACTTGCCGAAATTGAAGAAAGTGTTGAAGAATTGCACAAAAAAAGATACTTAGGGTTTTCAATTTATGATGCCATTGTAAGATATTTAAACAGTGAAGATGCGCTTGATTGCATAAGGATTGACGCAATTTTTTACGAGCGTTTAACCGAGGAAAGCTTAGCTAGATATGAAAAATTACTAACAGAACTTAGCAGTTGTGTTAAAGAGTGCGGGGATATTTCTCAATCGCCTTTCCGCAAGATTGGCTATTTTGAGTATTCACAAAATTGGCGTTATCGCGCCGAAAACTCAATTGCAATTTATATGGCAGAAATTGAGCATTTGCAACAAATGGCAAAATCTGTTTTAAGCTTGTTAAATGTGCGCACAACATCATTATCACTTAAAAAGCTTAGTGCGCTAAATGTCATTTGTAACGGGCTAACGGGCATTAAACAAGAGGTTGCAAACTATTTTATCAACAGCAAAAACTATGTTGATATTTACGCCACACTCGAAAATTACACAAAAATTAAAGATGTTTATCAAACGCAATTAAATGGTTTTAGACAAAGTTTTAACGATGTGCCAGAAATGGATGTCAAATTGTTTAACGATTGCGAGGGGATAGCCAAAGAGCGCTTTACTCAAAAAATTTACAAAAAGTTGGAGCGTTGCGCAATAACAGAAATTGATAGAGATAGAAAAGATGAATATGTTAAGCAATTAGAGCGTTTAACTGCCACCAAAGAGCAATATTTGTTGCGCAAAAACGAGGCGGAAAAGTTGTTTAAAATTGCCGAAAGCGTGGTTAGTGATGTTGACGCAAACATCGAAATTGTAAATGCGCTATATGCGGCAGCGACCGAAGTTTATGTCGATTTAAGCCATACATTGTTTGATAAAATTGCATATTTTATTATTTTTAACAAGCCAGTGCAAATTTTGCAGGCATATACCAACGCATATAAGGGGTTTGTTGACTCTAAAGAAATTTTTGAGCAAAACTTTAATTACTTGCCAAAAGATGACCGCCAAGAGGTTTTAAATATTTATGCTTATATTAAAACATTGGCAGGCAACCTAGATATTATTCCTAGTTGGTGCAAATACAACAAAATTGTTAACGATTGCAAACAAAGCGGGCTAGATTTTATTGTTGAACCAATCCGCAATGGTCAGTTAACGGCAAAAGATATTTTAAGCAGTTTTAGAAAAAATATTTACAAAAAATTTATCGAAAGCGAAATAACGCTAAGCAACAAATTGAGCCAATTCTCTGGCAAAAATTTGGAGGATAAAATAGATTGCTTTAAGGGCATTGTTGATGAATACGAGCGTTTAACTCGTGAGCAGTTGTTTATTAAACTTGCCGATAGTATCCCAAGAAGCGATGAGGAAGGCAAACACAACCTAGAAATGGTTATGTTGCAACGAGCAGAAAAAAGCAAAATGAAGGGCTACACATTGCGTAAATTGTTTGAGCAAATTCCTACTATTTTAAAATCCGCTTGCCCTTGTATGCTTATGAGCCCCAACTCTGTAACGCAGTTTTTGACAGCAGAAGTTGAGCCTTACGATTTGGTTGTTTTTGATGAAGCATCACAGATGCCCACCTGTAAAGCCATTGGCGCAATTGCAAGAGCTAAAAATGTTATTGTCGTTGGCGACCCTAAACAGTTGCCACCAACCTCATTTTTCGTATCTGATTACAAAGATGAAGAAAATTTGCAAAACGAAGATTTGGAAAGCATTTTGGATGATTGCCTAGCTTTGGGCATGCCAGAGCGCCATTTGTTGTGGCACTACCGCAGCAAGCACGAAAGCTTAATTGCCTTTTCTAACGCTATGTATTATGAAAATAAACTGCTTACTTTCCCTTCTCCAAACGAAATGAACAGCAAAGTTACCTTGCGTTATGTTGAGGGTATTTACGAAAGAGGCGGTTCAAAGTGCAATAAAAAGGAAGCTGATGAGTTGATTAAAGAGGTTGTTAGCAGGCTAAAAAGCCCAATTACACAACATCAAAGCATTGGTATCGTAACATTTAACACAGCGCAACGAAATTATATTGAAGACTTGTTAAACAATGTTATTATAAAAAACAATTTAGAAGAATTTGCTTTTAAAAATGAAGAGCCGATGTTTGTTAAAAACCTAGAAAATGTGCAAGGCGATGAGCGTGATATTATTTTATTTGCGGTTGGTTATGGCCCTGATTCAACGGGCAAATTGTCGCTAAATTTTGGGCCGCTAAACCAAGGTGGCGGTTATAGGCGTTTAAACGTTGCGGTAACAAGGGCAAGAGATGAGATGGTAATTTTCTCTAGTATCACTGCAAATATGATAGATTTATCCCGCACAAATTCTAAGGGAGTTAAGGGGCTTAAAGCATTTTTGGAATATGCCGAAAAAGGCAGAGAAATGCTTGCATTTAACAGCAATGATGTTAAAGAAAAGCAAAAAGGTATTGGCTACTATATCGCTAAAGATTTAGAAAACAGCGGTTATCGTTGCGAGTACGATGTGGGCGTTAGCGGTTTTAAAATTGATGTGGCGGTTGTTGACCCTAAAAATAAGGAACATTATATTTTGGGCATTATTTGTGATGGCGACAACTCATATTCTATTAAATCTGTTAAAGATAGAATACAAATGTACGAAAAAACATTAAAACATTTGGGCTGGAACATCTACAAGCTTTGGGTGGAAAATTACTTTAACAACAGCAAGCGAGAGATTGCAAAAATCAAAGATTATTTAAAGGGTTTAACTTTACAAAAAGCGCCAAGCAAAAAAAATGTTAAAGCCACTTTAGCCAAATATAAGAGGGTATATAAGGGGGTTATTGTAAAGCCACTTGCAAAAACTGGCGCAGATTTTGTGCTTGATGATATGAATGATGCGCAAATTATTACAAAAGCAAGAAGCATTATCGAGCAAGAACAACCTATCGAAAAGGAATACCTACTTGCAAAATTGTTTACCACTTACAACATTAGTAAAACTAGCAAAAAAGCGGTTGCAAAAATGACAAACTATGTTGAAAGCCTAGAAGATTTAAAAGAAAGCTATAAAGGGTACGAATTTTATCGTAACAAATCGGTTAGTATTGATTGCTTTAGAGCGTACAATGCGGACAAGGCAAAGCGAGAAGTTACGCAATATCATCCATACGAAATTTTTGCGTGCATAAAATGCGCCCTAGATATTAACAATTCTATGACAAAAGAAGATTTGATTAAAGAGGTTTACAATCTGCTTGAAGTGCCAAGAAAAACAAAGTTTTCGCAAACTTATTTAGAGTATTGCATTACAATGGCGGTTGATTTAGGCAAAATTATTATGGCGGTGGACAAAACATTAACGCAATAATTTTAAAAATTTAATATTAAAAAAGTCTAAACAAAAATAAAGGCGGTTTGCCTTTATTTTTTGTAGCGACGCAAGTAATATAAAATAAATATATCGAGGTGTTTATGATTGCAAACAAACAACTGACAAAAAGTAAACTGATACAATTTTTTTGTTCAGATTTTGCTAGAGGTTTATTTACAGGTATGGTTGCCAACTATTTGGTGTACATATTACAAACCGACCCAACAAAAACGGGATTGCCCGTTCTTTTGCCTAACAACAAGTTTTTAGGTTTTTTAACTGTATTATCAATTATCACATTAGTTAGCAAAATTTTTGATGCCGTAAGCGACCCGTTGCTTGCTAATTTATCCGATAAATCCAAAAATCCACGAGGCAGGCGAATACCATTTATGCAAGTTTCCGCTGTGCCTTACGCCATTTGTTGCGTGATGATATTTTTTGCGCCTTTTAAGGAACAATCAATTGGCAATGCGCTTTGGGTGGGTGTGTTTATGGTTTTGTATTTTTTGTTTTACACAATTTATTCAATACCACAGCGCGCGTTAATACCAGAAATTTTGCCCGATGCAAAACAGCGTGTAGGCGCATATTCAATTAGCACCGTGTTTTTTATGGGTGGTAGCGCCATTGCGTACACCGCTGAAATGTTGGTGGCATTAATCAAAAAAAGTGGCATAGCTTCCATTTGGGCGTGGCGTATTGTGTTTGTTGTGTTTGGCGTTATTGGCATGGTTTTGCTTTTAGTTAGCGCATTTTGCATTAAAGAAAAGGAATATTTAAAGACAACCAAGCCACCTCAGGAAAAGTTTTTGTCATCTTTTAAAAAGGTTGTAAAAAATAAACAATTTATGATAGTTACTTTTGGCGATTTGTTTAACTATATCGCTATGGCGTTTTTTCAATCGACAATGTTTTATTATATGACATATTTGATTGGGCTAGATGAGGGGCAATCAATGTTTGTGCTTGTGCCAGCCATTGCAACAGCTATGTTATTTTTCCCAGTAATTGTCAAGGTTTGCAAAAAATATAACAAAAAAACTCCGCTTCTTATTGCAAGCGGTATGTTTACAATTTTGTTTACAGCGATATATTTCGGCGATGTTTTGCCATTACCTCCACTTGTTAAAGGCATTGGTATGGGCCTAATTATTGCATATCCATTTGCGGCTATCAACATTGTGCCACAAGCGATTGTTTCTGATGTTATCCAAGAGGACACTCTAGCGACGGGCGAAAACCGAGAGGGCATTTATTCCGCCGTTAAAACATTTTTAGAAAAAATGGCTTATGCGGTAGCGTGGTTGCTTGTGTCTGTTGTGCTAAGTATTGGCGCAAAAGAGGGTTCTGCGGTTGGTTTGCAAGGCGTAAAAATTACGGGTTTAATTGCCGGTGGGTTTTCGTTGCTATCGTTTATTGTAATGTTTTTTTATAACGACAAAAGTATTACAAAGTCTATTAACGAAAAACGCGCAAAGTTGCAAGAAACTCTTGATGTTGCAGAACAAGAAGTTGTTACTATAACAGATGTTGTAGAAAACTAATTTAGCGAGTAACGCAAGTAAAAATAATAACAAAGTATATTATATGCTATCAAAAATCACAATATAAAAAAGCCACCATTTTTTTAATGGTGGTTATTTTTTTGAGCTTATTTTGCAAATATAGAGTAATCTATTGGCGTTTTGTCGTGCGCTAACAAAAAATCGTTTGCTTTAGAAAAGTGTTTACATTCCAAAAAACCATGGTAAAAAGAAAGTG
>JAVVTM010000044.1:0-10105 GCA_036653655.1 Clostridia bacterium
AAATTACAACAAGTATTATTGGCGTTGATGTGCCAAAATTGACATTACCAGTTATGCCGGGGCGAAACTTGGCAATTGTTGTTGAAGTTGCTGCCAGAAATTACCGCTTGAAAAAATTGGGATATAACGCAGTGGAAGAATTGCTAAAAAACACAATGAATAATCAACTTTAACATTTAATGTTAAAACGGATAGATTGTTGTTTAGAGGTTAAAAACGGAAAATAATTAAAAGATTGTTATTTAGATATTAAAAAATGCGATGTAAAAAAGTGATATTGATTGTATGATATTTTATCCAACTTAATATAAAAAAAATAAAACTAGCTACGGCTAGTTTTTTTTGTAATCATCATTCATTTTTTTATTTAACACTTGATTTTAATGTATTTTAAATTACTTGTTAAGCACTTTGTATTCGGTTAATGTATTTTAAATTACTTGTTAAGCATTTTGTATTCAGTTAAGGCAATAGCCAGCTGGTCGGGGCAACTTGTTTTGCCACGGCACTCTATGCCAGAAAATAAATTGATAATTTCATCAATATCTTTATTTAAGCAAATTGCGCAAATACCAGTTAAGTTACCTCTACAACCGCCATAAAATGCCAAGTGTGTAATTTTGTTGTCCGCAACATCAAATTCTATTTTAGATGAGCAAGTGCCTTTGGTTTTGTAAGTAAACATATTTCACCTATTCTATTAATAAATCATAAATAGACTCATACACTTGTGGGGCTTTGTCTTTCCAACAACGATAAATCCATTTTGCAGTGTGCCTTGAAGGAACACACAGTTTCATATCCAGCACAGGTTGCGCAGGAGATAATATTTTTAAAACCACCGTATAAGTGCCATCGGCATTTTTGTAGTAATCAGAAAAGTACTCTTGACTTTTGCGATAATAAACCCGATTTTCTTTAATGTGCGCTGTAATAATATCCCTCAACGAAGAAGGTATTTTAGCAAAAAAATGTTGTAAACAAGCCCTGCCATCAGCGGTTATGGTGTAAAGAGGAGTGTTGTTTTTGCTTACATTGTAGATAAAATCTGTTTCTAGTAGGGCAGTAAACGCTAGCTTACAGTCCATATATGGTATCCACTCTTGCGCAGAAACCATTTCTACTAAAGTATCCTCATTTAATGGAATTTCCATTTTGTCTAGGATAAATAAAACTACTAATTTGTCAACAGTTTGGTCTACAGACATAATATTCCTTACAATTTAGGTACAAAACAAGTTAGCTCATTTAATAAATCATCACATTTATCAGAATAAACCTCAAGAACAACCGGGGTATTTAAATTTAAACTCAAAATTCCTAAAATAGATTTTGCATCAACAACATACCTGCCACTTCTTAAATCCATATCGTAATCGTATTTTGCAACTATTTGAACAAATTTTTTAACACTTTCAGCCATATTAAGACTAATACTAATTGATTTCATTTTAACCTCCAATTTTATTTTATTATAATACAAATTATCGTTTCTTGCAACAAAAGAGTAACTGCTTTTACAAAAATAAATATCCACTTGCAATTATAGTTGTATTATACTATAATTATCTTAGGTGAATTATGGAAAACAGTGAAATGAAAATAGAATTATATCAATATTTTGTAAAGTTGTGCAACAATATCGTTAATGGCAAATATTTGCTTTCTGGCGATAGAATTTCGCAATTGCTACAATTTATTGCATCTAGCAAAGAAATGACCGATTATGTTGCTTTTTGCAACAAAGGTGTCAATTACAAAACGGAATTGGCGCAAGCTATGGCAGATGACAAAATATTTAAATTGCCAATTAGCAACAAAAAAATTGTGGCGCTTGTTACCGGTTTGCTTTTTGATTTTGACCGTGGCAACATTCATATCAACACTTTTATGAACGAATATTTTTCGGCAGATGACCATAACGAAGCGTTTACCGCAATGTGTTACGCTGTTATTGTTCCATATTACAAAGCGTTTAAAGATATGCTACTTGAAGAAACCCCTTTTGAAGAAAAGGTTGAAGATAAAGAAAAAGTTAAAATGCTTGATGAGGTTGTTAAGGAGCAACTTATGCCTTATGTAACTTCGCTTGCAAAAATTGTGGCAGAAGATTTAAAACTTGATGAAGTGAAAAAACAAGAGTACTTGCAAATTATTGAGGGTATGGAATATGTTATCAATAATAATGATGTAAAATTAATTAAGGCTATGTTTATTGGCTTAAAAAATGTGCTAAACACCTACAAGCCAAGTTTTAGCAATTTAAAGGCAATGGTTTTGATTTTTAAAAACTACTCACTAATTTAAATTTTTAGCCTTTATAATTAATTTTTTGCAAAAGGGCTACATAAGTTTTGCAGGCAAAAAAATAGTACAGTTTTAGAGGATACTTTTTGGAGAACAATGGAAAGATATAATATTATAGTAAACCCAATAGCGGGTGGCGGTAAAACTTTAGTGGCAATTAAGGTTGTTACCGATTATTTAGATTTAAAAAAACGAGAGTACAAAGTTTTTTATACAAAAAGGCGTTTTCACGCTAAAGAAATTGCAAATGAACTTTCGCTTTCCGGCGAAAAATATTTTATTATTGTTGGCGGAGACGGCACTATCGCAGAGGTGTTTAATGGCATTGCAAACAGAGATGAGGCGGTGATAGGTATAATTCCTGCGGGCACTGGCAACGATTTTTCTAGACCGCTTGGTATCCCTTTAGATTATCAAGAGGCTATCAAATTTATTTTAGAAAACCACTCAAAGCCAACCGATTTAATGCAGGTTAATGATATGCTAGTGCATTGTTTTGCAACTTGTGGCATTGATATCGAAATTGTTAAAATTTGCAATAGTATGAAAAAAAAGACGCCAAATTGTTATAACAAAGCGCTATTAAAGGCATTATTATATTATAAGGGCGTAAAGTTTGATTTGACTGCCAACGGCAAAACCGCAAGTTACAACGCATTACTTGTGGGCGCTACAAATAATGGAGAAATTGCAACTGGTATGAAATTGTGCCCTTTTGCAAGTGTGGAAGATGGCATTGTTGATGTTGTAATTATTAAATATGTCAACTTTTTTAAAAAAATTCCGCTTTTACTAAGTTTAAAAAAAGGAACGTTGCTTGGCAATAAAAATGTTGAGCACATAAAATGCGCAAGCGCTAGTATAGTTATTAAAAATTGTCCAACACTTGATTTAGATGGCGAGCTGTATCAAAATATTCCATTTGAACTTTCTGTAATGCCACAAATTTTGAATATTATTAGAAAATAGCTCTTGCTTTTTTTAGCCAATTTTGCTATAATGGTAATTGGTAAACTTTAAAAAATTAATTTTAAAACAATTTAAAGGAGATATAATATGACAACTAACAAAAAAGTCTTAGAGTATGTAGAAAACACTGCAAAACAATGCAAACCAGACAATATTGTTTGGATTGATGGCTCTGAAAAACTTTACAATGAACTTATAGCTCAAGCAATTAGTACAGGCGAAATGATTAAATTAAACGACCAACTTTTACCTGGTTGTTTTTTGCACCGTACAGCTGTTAACGACGTTGCTCGTGTAGAAGGCCGTACTTTTATTTGTAGCAAAAAAGAAGAAGATTGTGGCCCAACCAACAACTGGTGGGAACCAAGCCAAGCTTACGCTAAATTAAACAGCATTCTTGATGGTTGTTACAAGGGTAGAACCATGTATGTTATTCCATTTTCAATGGGTCCAGTTGGTTCTCCATTATCAAAAATTGGTATCGAACTTACCGATTCTATCTATGTTGTATTAAATATGAGGATTATGACTCGTGTTGGTCAAAATGTTTTGGACGCTTTAGGCAACAGCAACGATTTTGTTCGTGGCACACACGCTAAAGTTAATATTGATGAGGCTAACAGATATATTTGCCACTTCCCAGAGGATAACACAATTATCTCTGTAAACAGTGGTTACGGCGGAAACGTATTGCTAGGCAAAAAGTGTTTTGCATTAAGAATTGCATCTTATCAAGGCAAAACCGAGGGCTGGCAAGCAGAACATATGCTTATTTTGGGCATTGAAAAGCCAGATGGCAAGACAATTTATATGGCAGCTGCATTCCCTTCTGCTTGTGGCAAAACAAATTTGGCAATGTTAATTCCTCCAGAAGGCTATCAAAAGGCTGGTTACAAAGTTTGGACAGTTGGCGATGATATCGCTTGGATTAAACAAGGCAAAGACGGCAGATTGTACGCAATCAACCCAGAAAACGGTTTCTTTGGCGTTGCTCCCGGCACTAATGCAAAATCTAACTTTAACGCATTAGCATCTGCAAGCAAAAATGCAATTTTTACAAACGTTGCTTACAATTTGGATAATGGTACAGTATGGTGGGAAGGCTTGGATAAAAATCCTCCTAAACACGCTTTAGATTGGACTGGCGCTCCTTGGGACCCAGACACTTCAGACAAAAAAGGCGCTCAACCAAACTCAAGATTTACCGCTCCTGCAGTAAATTGCCCTTGCATTAGTAAAGAATTTGAAAATCCTGCTGGCGTACCTATTTCTGCATTTATATTTGGCGGACGCCGTGCGCAAACAACCCCACTTGTATATCAAGCAACCGATTGGGATAACGGCGTATTTGTAGGCTCTATTATGGCATCAGAAACCACCGCTGCAGCAGCTGGCGCAGTTGGCGTTGTTAGGCGTGATCCTATGGCTATGTTGCCATTCTGTGGATACCATATGGGCGATTACTTTAAGCATTGGCTAGAAATTGGCAAAAAAGTGCCAAAAGATAAACAACCTAAGTTCTTTAACGTTAACTGGTTTAGGCTTGACGAAAACGGCAAATTTATTTGGCCAGGTTTTGGCGACAATATGCGTGTTCTTGATTGGATGATTAAGCGTATTGAGGGCACTGTTGATGCAGTAGAAACCCCAATTGGCTATGTTCCTTACGCAGAAGATATCAACCGTGATGGCTTGGATTTGCCACTACAAACATTAAAAGATATTTTAGTTGTAGATAAAGACACATGGAAGAAAGAAGCTGATGGCATTAAAGAATTTTATGGCAAGTTTGGCGACAAGCTACCAAAAGAATTAGAAAAACAAGTAGAAAAACTTAAAGCTAACTTAAACAAGTAATTTTTAACAATTATATTTAAGCAAGTTTTACAAATTTAAAATTTATGCGGCATCATTTTGGTGTCGCATTTTTTTGAATTAGTTAAAAATAGTTGACAACATATATTGGTTATGTTATCATTTTAATATAATTAATAAAGCTATGAAAAGGACAACATTTTAAATTTATATTTTTAGAGAGCTGTTGTTGGTGTAAAACAGTAATATAGTTAAAATTAATCACCTTAGAGCTACTAACTGAACCAATAGTAAGTGATGTCGGTTTCTCACCGTTACTTGAGAGCGTATTAAATGATATGGCAAAGGGCTAAGCAATTAGCAATTAGAGTGGTACCACGGGATATTTTACCTCGTCTCTTACAGAGATGAGGTATTTTTTTATTAGGAGGTTCTTAAATGAGTGAACTAATTTACAAAAAGTATTTAAAGGAAACATTAAACTCGCAAAATATGTTGGTTGGGGCGGAATTTGATATTCCTAAAAACTTCAATTTCGGCTATGATGTCGTTGATGAATTGGGCAAAAAAATACCTAATAAAACCGCTATGATTTGGGTTTCTAAAGATTTTAAAGAAAGATATTTCACTTTTAAAGATATTGCGGATTATTCTAATAAAACCGCCAATTATTTTGCGTCGCTTGGCATAAAACGGGGCGATAAAGTTATGTTGGTGTTAAAAAGGCACTATCAATTTTGGTTTGCTATTATCGCATTGCACAAATTGGGCGCAACAGCCGTGCCAGCTACAAATTTGCTACTTAAAAAAGATTTTGATTACCGCTTTAATTTGGCAAATATTGACGCTATTGTGTGCACAGCAGATGGCGATGTTGCAAACGAAGTTGATTTGGCTTCGGTTACAAGCCCAAGTTTAAAAACAAAAATTATTGTAAACGGCGAAAGGGAAGGTTGGCACAATTTTAACGAGGGTATCGAGCCAATGTCTACTC
Organism: Clostridia bacterium; assembly: GCA_036653655.1. GTDB lineage: Bacteria > Bacillota > Clostridia > Christensenellales > UBA3700 > JAVVTM01. The sequence goes on from JAVVTM010000044.1 coordinate 6,086, forward strand.
TTTTTTCACGGGTAGAAACTAACGCTAACGACCCAATGTTGATGTATTTTTCAAGTGGCACAACGGGTTATCCAAAGGCTGCAATCCACTCGTTTTCTTACGCTATTGGGCATATTATAACCGCAAGGTGGTGGCATAACGTGCAAGAAGACGGCGTGCATTTTACCGTGGCAGACACAGGTTGGGGCAAGGCAGTTTGGGGCAAGTTGTATGGACAATGGTTTTGCGAAGCGTGCATTTTTGTTTTTGATTTTGACCGCTTTCATCCAAATGAAATGTTGCCAATGTTTGCTAAATACAACATTACAACTTTTTGCGCGCCTCCAACAATTTATAGGTTTTTGATTAAAGAAGATTTGACAAATTACAATTTGTCAAGCTTAAAATATTGCACTATCGCAGGCGAAGCGTTAAATCCAGAAGTGTTTAAGCAGTGGTATCAGGCAACAGGCATTAAGCCAATGGAGGGTTTTGGGCAAACCGAAACCACGCTAACTGTGGGCAATTTGGTGGGTATGCAACCCAAACCCGGTTCTATGGGCAAGCCTAGCCCACAATACAAAGTTGTGTTGCTAAACACCGAAAGCCAACAAATTAAAGATGGCGAAGTGGGCGAAATTTGCATTGACACAACAAAAGTGCCAGTGGGTTTGTTTAGCGGTTACAACAACGCAGAAGTTACAGCCGAAGCATGGCACGACAATTATTATCACACAGGCGATATGGCGTGGCGTGATGAGGACGGCTATTTTTGGTATGTCGGCAGAACAGATGATTTGATTAAATCCTCAGGCTACCGCATTGGACCATTTGAAATTGAAAGCGTGCTTATGGAGCTACCTTGCGTGCTAGAATGCGCTGTTACTGGCGCTCCTCACCCAATAAGAGGGCAGGTGGTTAAGGCTACAATTGTTTTGGCTAAGGGCTTTGAGGGCACAGAAGAACTTAAATTGCAAATTCAAGAATATGTTAAAACGCACACTGCGCCATACAAATATCCACGCATTATTGATTTTACTACAAGCTTGCCAAAAACTATTTCTGGCAAAATTAAACATAAAGATATTCATTAATTAATGCCAAAAACCAATATAATATGTGATAAAACTATCTAAAAACGCATTAAAAATTTGGTATATATATTAAAACACACTAAAAATTTGATATAATTATATAAAAATTTATTAAATATAATACAAAAATTATAAAAAAATATATTAAATATATTACAAAAATGAAGCAAAAAGTGTGTCAGAAAGAGTTTAAAAAGCGTGTCAAAAGGCGCATAAAAAGCAAACTAAAATCTTGACAAAAATAAAGCAAAAAGTGTGTCAAAATTTTAACAATATGAGCAAAAAAGTGTGTCAAAAAATTAACGATAAGTCCGATATATCCTCGATTTTAAATAAAAAAAGTTTTTTAAAAAGTTGTGTGTTAAATCTTTGTAAAGCTTCATTAAAATTGCACAAAATTGGTTTAATTTTAAAATTGTAATATATAATGTAAGTGATATGAAAAAATTTAGTACATTTATTGTAAAACACAAGTTTATAATTTTATCTATTTTTTTGTTGGTGTTAATAACGTCAGGCATTTGTTTGGCATTTTTTGTTAATGTCAATTCTGATATCATATCTTATTTGCCAGAGGGCACAAGCACCAGTGATGGCCTAGCTTTTATGCAAAAAACCTTTAATATGAAGGGCGATGCAGAAATTGCCATTGACAACACTACCGAAGCCGAGGTTGCAGATATTGTAAAATTTGTTAGCGGTCTTGAGGGCATTAAAGAGGGTGGCGTTGTGTGGTATGGCACATTTGACCAAATGGCGCAAATGGAAATACCAGAAGTTGGCGGAGTGCAAATTGATAAAGATGCGCTTTTAGAGGCGATAAAAACCAATCCTGATGTGCTAAAAGTTTTTAAACCACAAGAAGATATGTTTATGATTATGTTGCAATTATCCATTGCTCCGGGCAGTGATGAGGCAATAAAATTGTTAAAAGATATTGATAAGGAACTTGACAAGCGTGGCGTAGAATACGCTGTAGGCGGTAGCACTCAAATTACTAAAGATATTTTTGATAGCACTATTGGCGAAGTTGACAAATATTTAATTGTAGCTTTGCTTGTTGTTGTTATTATTTTAATTTTGGCAACCACTTCATTTTTAGAACCATTAATTTTACTTATTACATTGGGCGTTTCCATTTTAGTTAATATGGGTACAAACTTTATTTTTAAAGATGTTTCGGTTGTAACATTCGCTTGTTCGTCCATTTTGCAACTAGCGTTGTCGGTTGATTACGCAATATTTATGATGCACTGTTTTTATCAAGAAAGGTTAACTGCAAAAACAGATGAAGAGGCTATGCAACGCACCATTCCTAAAACTTTTTCTACAATAATGTCATCAAGTTTAACCACTGTTGCAGGCTTTGTAGCGTTGTTTTTTATGAAGTTTAAAATGGGTGGCGATTTAGGTTTGGTTTTGGCTAAAGGCGTATTTTTAAGTATGCTTACAGTTATTATCTTGCAACCTTGTTTGATTTTGTTATTTAATAAGGTTTTGAAAAAAACATCGCACCGTATATTAGTTCCAAATTTTTCACACGCAGGCAGTTTTTCAATAAAGCACCGCAAAGTAATAGTTAGCATTTTGCTTGTTTTGTTTATTCCTGCTTTTATTATTGGCACTTTTAAAGTTGATTACAGCTATGTTAAATTTATGGAGCCAAAGGCTAACCCTACCGAAGCCGAACAATGCGTTCAAGTAATGGGCAACTCGTTGATGGTTTTAGTGCCAGTTAACGACCCAGAAAAACATAAAGAATTTATTGAAGAAGTTAAAAAAGTTGAGGGCGTGCACGCTTTAACGGGCATATATTCAATTTTGCCTGAAGAAGTTTCTAAATATGTGCCAATGATGGCGCTAATTCCGCAATATTCACAAATGCTAAAAGGCTATGTTAACGGTGGCTACACAATGTACTCGCTAATGCTTAACGTGGGTGTAGAATCCGATGAGGCATCAAGTTTGCTACAACAAGTTAGCGAGATTGCGCACAATAAATTTGCAAACAAAACTATATATATAACGGGTATGGTTCAAGCTGTGTCCGATTTAGCAAAAATTACCCCAACCGACTTTTTGGTTGTTTCACTTGTTTCTATATTAATGATTTTCTTAATTTTGTGGGTAACATTAAAATCCTTCTCTATGACCGTAATATTAATTGCTGTAATCGAATTTGGTATCTTTATTAACCTATCAATATTGGTGTTGCAAAACTTAGAAATTAACTTTATGGCATACATCATTATAAGTTCTATCCAACTGGGTTCTACCATCGATTACGCAATTTTATACACGGTTAAATTTAAGCGACTCGCCCAAAATTTGCCAATAAAACAATCTGCTTATCTCGCTTTAAAGGAATCAGGAGCGTCAATAATAACTTCGGCAAGCATTATTGCCTGCGCTTGTTTTGGTGTGTATTTGGTTACTTCCAACAAGATAGTGGGCGAAATTACAATGTTAATTGCAAGAGGTGCGATAATAAGTTGTTTGTTGGTAATGTTGGTGTTGCCTGCGGTTATTAGTACGTTTGTGCGAAAGGTTAAAAAAGATGTCCCTTTTGAAATGCAAGAGTATGTAAAATTGAATAACAAATTAAAGAAAAAAAGCTTAAAATCTAAAGCTAACAAAATTTAGTAAGGATACTTGCACCAAGCAACAAATAGTAAAAACAGAAAAAATTAACAGATAGTAAAATTAACAACTAATAACAAAATAACAAATAACAATGCAAAACAAAAAAGGAATAATAACAAAAATAATTAACAACTAATAACAAAAAAATAAATTACAATACAAAACAAAATACGAATAATACAAAATACGAATAATACAAAAAACAAATAATACAAAAAACAAACAATAAAAAACAAAAGCCAGCTAACTTAGCTGGCTTTTATTTTGACAATAGTTAAAAATATTAGCACTTAGTTAAAACTTC
>JAVVTM010000045.1:0-9986 GCA_036653655.1 Clostridia bacterium
ATTCTGGCAAGTGGATTGCCTTAACGCAAAGGGCAGATACCGCCAACTGTATTAAACCAGCGCTAGCAGAAAAAAGAGTAAATTTTACCGCCTGAATTATGTTTTCTTTTTTTAAATTTTTTGGATTTTCAACGTTATTGTTAGCTTCAGTTGTTTTTGGTGTAGCGTTGTTTAAATCTGCAACATTCTCTGTTGTTAAATTGTTAGTTTCAGTTGTTTTTGATGTAGCGTTGTCTAAGTCTGCAACATTCTCTGTTGTTAAATTGCTAGTTTCAGTTGTTTTTGATGTAGCGTTGTTTAAGTCTGTTAAACTCTCTGCAGATATATAGTTGGGTTCAACGGTGATATCGCTAGCATTTGAGGGTTTTTCTAAAGCGTCCTTTGTAAGGTCATCAGTTAAACCATTTTCTGCTTTTGTATCTGTTGATTTTTGTTTATTATCTTCCATAAATCCTCCATTGACACTTTATAGTATATACTAGTTTAGCGCCAATTTCAACATTTATTTTATTTTGACATCTTTAAGCTTTTAAAATTAATCATTTTTGATGATAATATCGCAACAGTCGCTTGTTAAATGATTAAAAGTGTGGCTAATGCCTACAGTTGCAATGCCTTGCTTTTTTGCAAAAGCTAAAGTTACCACCGCATCTTCAAACAAAACAACATCATCTATTGTGGTATCGTAATATTTTTTAATATCACTTAAGTAATCACTTTTTTTAAGGCTAACATCAGCTAAAGAAACAAGCTTAGCAAACTTGTTTAAAATATTTAAATGCGTTAAAGTGTTAATAATAATGTTGTAATCTTGCGAACTTAACAAATAAAACTTTTTATCCAAATTAATAACTTCATTAAAATATTTAAATGTTTGCAAATTTTTATTTTTGACAAGCGACAAATAAATCTTGTGGCGTTCGTAAATAAATTGTTGTTCATCAAAGTCAATATTAAAATCGGCTTTAATCATTTTGTAAATTTGCCATTCGGTTTTGCCAATGTATTTAGCAATGTCATTATTTGTCAAACATACATTATATGCGCCTAATAATTGGTTGTAAGCCTCCCAATGCAAAACTTCGGTATTTGCGATAGTGCCATCTAAATCGAAAATTAGCGTCTGTTTATTTTTGATTAAATTTGCTAAATTATTTTTCATTTCCGTTAATAATATCCGCCACATACAAGCCGTTTGCCGCCGCTTGAGAAAGGCTACGGGTAAAGCCTGCGCCATCGCCAACAGCGTATATATTTTTTGTATTGGCAAGCATAAAGTTGTTTGCATCTGGGCGAGAAGAATAGTATTTGCATTCTACGCCATAAAGCAAAGTGTCATCATTGGCAGTGCCCGGGGCAATTTTGTCCAATGCGTAAAGCGTTTCAATAATATTATCAAGTTGTCTTTTTGGCATACACAAGCTTAAATCGCCGGGAACAGCGTTAAGAGTTGGGCGAGTTGTTGATGATTTTAAGCGTTCATCATTGGTGCGCCTGCCTTTAATTAAATCGCCAAAGCGTTGCACAAGCACAGTACCGCCAGAAATTTTGTTGGCTAGGCTTGCCACATATTTAGCGTATTCAATAGGTTCTTTAAATGGTTCGGTAAAGCGAGTTGTCGTAAGCAATGCAAAATTGCTATTTTGTGATTTTTTTGCATTATCACGATAAGCGTGCCCGTTGACAGTAAGTATGCCATCAGTGTTTTCGATAACAACATTACCGCCCTCGTTAAAACAAAACATACGGGTAATATCGGCGTAATTGCGTGAGCGATACCAAATTTTTGGTTCGTAAATAAACTTAGAAAAATGCTCCCAAATTAAGCGTGGCAATTCTACCCTAACGCCAACATCAACTTGATTGTTAGAAAGTTTTTGCCCGTTAGCCTTGCACCAATTAGAAAAAAACGAGCTACCAGCTCTGCCAACGGCAAAGATAATATTTGTTGCGTTAACAGTGTATTCGCCGTTTTTATCTTTATATTTTACCAAATTGATATTTTTATCAACATCGGTAACTTCAGTTAAAGTCAAAATTTCAACACGAGTAGCTAAGTCATCGGTAAATTTTAACATTGTATCAAAATTTTCATCAGTGCCCAAGTGTTTTAATTGCGCTTGTTGCATATGTAAATCGTGTTGAAGACAAATTAATTTCAAATCGTTGTTAGGCATATATCTATCGGTAGTAGCGCCGTATTTAACAAGAATGCTGTCAGCTTGTTCAATATATTTGATAACTTCTTCTGGTGGCATAAAATCGGTTAGCCAACCGCCATATTCAGTGCTTATAACATATTTTCCATCGCTAAAAGCGCCTGCCCCAGCGATACCTTTCATAATTGCGCAATCTTTACAAAGCAAGCATTTATTGCTTTTTTTTGCAATTATTGGACAAATCCTATTTTTAAGCTCGTTACCCTTTTCGATAATCAAAACCTTGCTTTCTGGCGAATGTTGGGTAAGCCTGTATGCAGTCATTAGTCCGCCAATGCCACCGCCAATAATTACAACATCATATTTTTCATATTTTGCTTTCATAATATCCTCCTTAAAGCCTTGCAGATTATAACACATAAAAGCAAATAAGTAAATAGCTAAAATTAAATTGTTAGCTAATTTTGCAACTTAATTTAAAAAATTACAGCTATATGCAGTTAATATTTGCAAAAAAACGCAAAAAACAAATAAAAATTAATTTTTATCCAAATGTTATTTGTTGCAACAAGTAATTTACTTATACAATTTTGTTTGTTATAATTTGATTATGGAAAAAGTTATATTAAAGCAAGATGAAACTGTTGAAGATTTGCAGTATAAAGGATTAATAATTATTCAAAATCAAAAAAAGTATCGCTTTACTCAAGATGCGGTAGTTTTGGCAAATTTTGTAAGGGCAAACAGTGGCGAAACCGTTTTAGATTTGGGCACAGGCACGGCAATAATTCCAATTTTAGTAGCCAGCAAAACAAACGCTTCTAAAATTGTGGGCATTGATATTCAGGAGGACGCCATTGATATGGCAAAGCGTAGCGTGCAAATTAACGGGCTTAGCGACAAAATTAGTTTAAGGCATTTAAACATTAAAAATTGCGATATAATAGGCAGTAATAGTTTTGATATTGTGGTTAGCAATCCGCCATATTTTAAGGTGGAGCAGGGCGCAACTCGTGAGGCAAAAGAAGTTGCAATCTCTCGCCACGAAATAGAAATTACATTGGAAGAAATAATTTGTTCCGCAAGTAAAATGGTTAAATATGGTGGCAAATTTTATATGGTTCACAAATGTTGTCGCATGGCGGAGGCAATTTATTTGTTAGAAAAATACAAATTAACGCCAAAAGTTTTAAACATTATTTATGCAAAAGCATCAAAAGCGCCAGATACTTTTGTTGTGGAATGTAAAAGTTGCGCTAAGGACAATTTGATAATTAATTCTGTTGTGTTATTTAATGAAGATGGCACAATAACCGAGCAAGGCAGGGCGCTTTGTAAAGGAGAAATATGTCAAAACTCTATTTAGTTGGCACGCCGTTGGGCAATTTGAAAGATGTAACATTGCGCGCGTTAGAAACACTAAAAATGGTTGATGTTATCGCTTGCGAGGATACACGCCATTCGCTAACTTTTTTAAAAAATTACGATATAAGCAAGCCATTAATGAGCTATCACAAATTTAACGAAAAAGAATGTTCGGTTAAAATTTTAAATATGATTAAAGAGGGCAAAAACATTGCGCTAATTACTGATGCAGGTATGCCTTGCATATCCGACCCGGGCGCAATTTTGGTTGCGGAAGCGTACAAAAACGATGTTGAAGTTGAGGTTATTCCAAGCGCAACAGCGTTTACTTCTGCCATAGCCTTAACGGGTATAGAGCGTGGCGGGTTTTGCTTTTTGGGCTTTTTGCCAGAAAAAAACAAAGAAAGAGAAGCGTTGGTTTTGCCGTACAAAAATATTTTTGTTAATTTAGTTTTTTATTGCGCGCCACACAGCATTAATAAAGATGCAAAGTTTTTGTATGATTTATTGGGCGAACGCAAGGTTTACGCCGTAAAAGAAATTACTAAAATTTACGAAAGCTGTAAAATTATGAATTTGCAAAATTTTGAAATAGAAAATCCCAAAGGCGAATTTGTGCTTATTGTTGAGGGCAAGGAGTACGAAAATCCTTTAAACGACCAAACAATAGAGCAACATTTAAAAGATTACTTAGCTGTGGGAATGGACAAAAAAGAGGCGATAAAACAAACCGCAAAAGATAGAGGCGTGCCAAAAGATGAAGTTTATAAGATTGCAATAGGTTTAAAATGATAGTGCTTGCAATAGGTTTAAAATGATAGTGCTTGCAATAGGTTTAAAATGATTGTGCTTGCAACAGTTGTTAATTAATATATGCAAAAATTGGCGCACATATAACATACAATAGTAGTTTATTAGGCAATATTAAGTTACAAAAACTTGCAAAGCAAGCAACTAAATATAACGCCCAAAATATGACAAAACAAGGCTAAGGGGATAGCGTACCTTAGCTTTTTTATTTGTGTGGTAGAAAAATAAAGCGTGCTAACATAAAAAATAGTTTCGCTACTGCCAACAATTGTTGATGCGCAACGGGCAATGTAGGAGTCAACGCCGTAATTTTGATAGATTTTTTGCAGTAGCGCAATGCTACCATTGCCACTTAGGGGGCGCAATATTATTATTTCTACAAGCTCAACAGGAATGCCAAGCATTTTAAAAAGTGGCAAAAACATTTTTGCAAATACAGTTGCAAGCCCACTTTGGCTAAACAATTCAGTAGCGATAAAAATGGCGCATATGTAAGGAAAAATGCTAAAAACAAGCGTTAAACTTTCCTTGCAACTTTCGGTAAAAGTGGCGTAGATTGGCACTTTTTTTACAAAAGCGTAAATTAGAACGGCGCAAAAAAGCGTTGGAATAATGTATTTATTCATTTTTAACCTTGCTAAATTGTTTAAATAAAAAGCAAAAAGCAACGCCAATTAAGGTAATTACAAAAGAGGAAATAAAGGTTGGCAAAATTATGTCGCTAGCGTTTGCCGATTGGTTTGCGGTGCGCAAGCTGATGATTGTTGTGGGTAGCAATTGCAGGCTTGTAACGTTAATTATCAAAAACAAAACCATATTATGAGTGGCGATATTAGAGCCATCTTGCATACTATTTATCGCCTTGATGCCAAGTGGAGTTGCAACGCCACCAAGCCCCAACATATTTGCGGTAAAGTTCATATTTATTAATTCTAAAGTTTGTTCGGTTTCGCCTTTAAACATTTTTTTTGTAACAGGCAAAAGCAAGCGAGAAAGTTTTTTGCTTAGCCCAGTTTTTTGCAATAAATTTAAAAACGACAGCCAAATACAGTAAACGGCGCAAAGTTTTAGGCACAAAGAAATAGAATTTTCTGCGCCTTGCAACATTAACGCAAGCGCATTATTAGGATTGGTAAAAATTAAAAAAAGCAAACTAGCAGTAATTATAATAAAAAAAACGATATTCATATTATAAAGTATTAACAAAGGGCAAAATTATGATTAAAGTAAAATAAAAGTTAAATACAATTTACAATAATATAAAAAGTATGTATAATTAAGTGAATAAACTAAAGGAGTGTGCACATTATGCCAAACAAGCAAAAATACTATATTACAACGCCAATTTATTATCCTAGTGGCAAGTGGCACTTAGGTACTTGTTATACAACAGTAATTTGTGATGCCCTTGCTCGCTTTAAAAGAATGCAGGGTATGGATGTTTTTTATTTAACCGGGACAGATGAGCACGGTCAAAAGATTGAAAAGGTTGCGCAAACAGCTGGTGTTCCCACAATGGATTACATTAACAACGCAGTAACAGATTTAAAAAATTTGTGGGCGTTGCTTGATATTTCTTATGATAAATTTATTAGGACAACAGAGGAATATCACGAAAAAGCAGTGCAAAAAATATTTCAAAAATTATTTGACCAAGGCGATATTTATAAATCTCAATATGAGGGCTGGTATTGCACCCCTTGCGAGTCTTTTTGGACAAAAAGCCAATTAGTTGACGGCAAATGCCCCGATTGTGGCAGAGATGTTGAACTAATGAAAGAGGAAAGTTATTTTTTCAAAATCAGCAAATATCAAGATAGATTAATCAAATTAATAGAGGACAACCCAGATTTTTTACAGCCAAAAAGCCGTCAAAATGAAATGTTAAACAACTTTTTGCGCCCGGGGTTGCAAGATTTGTGTGTATCACGCACATCATTTGATTGGGGTGTTAAAGTTCCTTTCGACCCTAAACACGTTGTTTATGTGTGGATTGACGCCTTAACTAACTACATTACCGCCCTAGGCTATGCAAGCGATGATGACACTTTGTTTAAAAAGTTTTGGCCTGCCGATTTGCATATGATGGGCAAAGAAATTGTGCGTTTTCACAGCATAATTTGGCCTGCAATTTTAATGGCGCTAGATTTGCCACTTCCTAAAAAAGTTTACGGGCATGGCTGGTTGCTTTTGGGCAGTGATAAAATTAGCAAAAGCAAAGGCAACAACATTATTGACCCTTACATTTTAAGCGAGCGTTACTCAGTTGATGCGGTTAGGTATTATTTATTGCGAGAAATTCCTTTTGGGCAAGACGGCAGTTACTCTAACAAAGCGTTTTTATCACGGGTAAATAGCGATTTAGTTAACGATTTGGGCAATTTTGTTTCTCGTACAATAGCGATGATAGAACAATATTTTGGCGGTGTAATACCAACGCCTTGCAGTGAGGAAATTAATGAGTTGGACAAAGATTTAATTGCCACAGCAACCGAAGCATTGCCAGAAATTACAAAAATGATGGATGATTTGCTAGTGCCAGAGGCATTAGATAGAATTTGGAAAATTATTCGTAGAGCCAACAAATATATTGATGAAACTGCGCCTTGGGCATTAAATAAAGAGGCAAGTAGCAAAAACAGATTGGCAACGATTATGTACAATTTGGCAGAAACTATTAGGTTTGTAGCCACATTGTTGCAACCATTTTTAACAAAATGCACAAAGGTTATTTTTGAAAAATTGGGTGTTAGCGACAGTGATTTAATGAGCTTTAAAAGTTTGTCAAAATTTGGCATGTTAAATGGCGAAACGGTCAGCAAAGGCGAAGCGTTATTTTTGCGTGTCAACATCGAAAAAGAAATGGCGGAGATGGAAAAAATTAGCGCAGAAATTGCTAAGGCAAAAGAATTGAAAAGCGCAAGCGTTAAGGCAGATAGCGATGCAAACAACACCGCAAACAGCAATATTGACAATGCTTCAAACACTCCAAACTGCCAATGCGCAAAAAGTGTTGAAACTTGCAAAACGGCAGACACCGACAGCCCACAAAATGCAAAAGCGACAAGCGCAAGCGATATTAATTTAAAAGAAGAAAATGCAAATGCGATAACCCTTGCAGAAATTAGCATTGATGATTTTGCAAAAATCAACTTGCGAGTTGGCAAAGTTGTTGCGTGTGAGCCAGTGCCAAAAACTGAAAAACTGTTAAAATTGACAGTAGATTTGGGCGAAGAAAAGTTGCGTACAATAGTAAGTGGCATTGCGTTATCATACACAGCGCAACAAATGGTTGGCAAACAAATTGTTGTGGTAGCCAATTTAAAGCCATGCAAATTGCGTGGGATATTGAGCGAAGGCATGATACTATGCGCCTCTGACAGTCAAGGCAAGCTAGCGATAGTTAGCCCCGAAGCGCAGATGGATGCAGGCAGTGAGGTTAGATAATGTTAATAGATAGCCATGCGCACATCAATGACGAAAGGCTTAATGGCGAAAGACAAAATATTATTGAATCAATGCAAAAAAACAATCTAGAGGCGATTATCGAGGTTGGCTTTGATTATCAAAGTAGTGTAGATGCGTTTGAATTATCGCAAAAGCACAAGCAAATTTATTGCGCAGTTGGCGTGCACCCGCACGATGCAAAATTGGCAAATCAAGATGTTTACAACTATTTTGCGCAGGTTGCAAGCAACAAAAAAGTGGTTGCGATTGGCGAAATTGGATTAGATTATTTTTACGATTTGAGCGATAGGGAAACGCAAAAAAAAGTTTGCGCACAGCAAATAGAATTGGCGCACAGCTTAAAGTTGCCAGTGGTTTTTCACTTGCGAGATGCTTACAGCGATATGTACGAAATTTTGCTTCAAAACAAGAGTTTGCTTGATAACGGCGCATTGTTGCACTGTTATAGCGGTAGCGCCGAGATGATTAAGCAATTTAACCAATTTGATATGTATTATGCTTTAGGCGGGGCGATAACCTTTAAAAATGCGCAAAAGCAAGATGTAATTAAGGCGATACCAAAGGATAGATTGTTGCTAGAAACCGATTGTCCGTATTTGACGCCAGTGCCATTTAGGGGCACGCTAAATAAACCGCAATATATAATATATGCGCTCAAAAAAGTGGCAGAAGTGTTGCAGTTGACCGAGGAAGAAATAATAAAAAATACAACAGAAAATTGCAAAAGATTGTTTGCAAAAATAGAGGACATAGAGGAATTAAATGAAAAAGAATAATAATTATGCTTATCCAATAGGCGAAAAATTATATTTAAATTTAACAAACAAATGCAGTAATAATTGTGAGTTTTGTATTCGTAATCATACCGACAATATGAATGATTATTATTTGTGGTTGGATAAAGAGCCAACATCGCAAGAAGTAATTAGCGCTATTGAAAAGTTTGGTGTTGAAAACTACAAAGAGGTTGTTTTTTGTGGGTTTGGCGAGCCTACTTGTGCGCTTGATGTGTTGCTTGAAGTTGGGGTGTATTTAAAGCAAAAAGGCATTGCCACCCGTATGAATACTAATGGTCAAGCTAACATCTATTGGGGCAAAAATGTTGTGCCACAGCTTGCAAAAGTGGTGGATACTATCAATGTTAGCTTAAACGAAACCGATGCAAAAAAGTATGATGAAGTTTGTCATTCTGTATATGGATTGGAGGCGTTTCAGATTATGCTAGATTTTGCTGTTGAGTGCAAAAAATATTGCAAAAAAGTTGTTTTTAGCGTTGTGGATTGCATTGGCGAGCAAGAGATTGCAAAGGCGCAAAAAATTGCGGATAGTTATGGCATTCCGTTGCGTGTTAGAGTTGAAGAATAATGAGTGAAATTAAAGATATATTAAGAGATGCTGGCTTTTGTTTTAACAAGAGTTTTGGGCAAAATTTTATTACCGATACAAATTTATTGCAGGCGATTGTTGCCGATGCGCAAATTACCGCAGATGATGTTGTGGTTGAGGTTGGCACTGGCGCTGGCACTCTAACACGGGAACTTGCAAAAGTGTGCAAAAAAGTTGTTTCGTTTGAAATTGATGAAAAATTAATGCCTGTATTAAATCAAACCCTAAAGGGATATGATGATAAAATTCAGGTTGTGTTCAAAGATATTACCAAAGTTACCACAGAAGAAATTAAACAGCTAACGGGCGGTACATACAAGGTGGTTGCCAATTTGCCGTACTATATTACTACACCAATAATTATGTTTTTTTTGGAAAGCGAGTTCAAGCCCCAATCGTTAACCGTTATGGTGCAAAAGGAAGTTGCCCAAAGGTTGGTTGCCAAAGCAAATACAAGCGATTATGGCGTTATAACCTTGTCAGTGCAAATCGAGGGCGAGGCGGTAATTACTAGGATTGTGCCCAACACAATGTTTATGCCAATGCCAAAAGTTGATAGCGCTGTCGTGCGCATTGATATTTTGCCAAAACAACTTTCTGCGCCAAAATCTACGCTTAAAAAATTTATTAAATGCGCTTTTGCTATGCGCCGTAAAACATTAAGTAATAATATCGCAAATGTCTATCCGTACAGCAAACAACAGATTTTGCAGGCGTTAACTGATGTTGGCTTAAATGAAAAAATAAGAGGCGAGGCGCTAACCCTCGATAAGTTTTTACAACTCATAACTGCCCTCA
>JAVVTM010000046.1:0-9685 GCA_036653655.1 Clostridia bacterium
TATTCTAAGCGTTGATGAAAATGGAAATATTTTAAAAGATGCGCAAGGTTACACCCAATATGAGGAGTTTAGCAAAAATTACAAAAGATTTAATATGAATTTTAACCCGCTACTTTTTAAGCAACAAGGCGCAACAAATGTTTATAAAACAGAAGTGGAAGTGTATAGGCAAGTTGATATAGAAATCTCTATTTCTAACATTTCAGAAATTGTGCCTTATATTACTGGCCGAATGCCAAATGTTTATGTGATTGATGAGTTTAACAACATGGAAGTTATTTATGTTGATTACAACACAATGACCGGTAAAATGCGTGTTAATGCAAACAATCAAAACAGTTATACAGTTACGGTTGAGTTATATGACCAAAACATACAAATTAAAGGGACAGGCGCTTTTCAAATTACTAAAGAAGTAATTAAGGCAAAAAAACTTAGCATTCAAGTTGATTTTAATATTCGTACTAACAAATAAAACCAACAAAACTTACAAATAAAACCAACAAAAAATTTACTAAAAGGCTTTTATCAAAAGCCTTTTTTTATGTCTTAATAAAGATGTCAACAAAAGCGCAACCCTTTCAATTTTGTTGTTTAAACAAGATTAATTAAGCAAGATTAATTTTATACAAATAAGTTAGTTGCCCGACTTAACTTATATTAAATGAAATTGCTATTTTTAATATAATAGGTTATAATAAACATATGATAACACTTAAATGGTATTATATCGTTTTGCTTGTGCTTAGCTGTAACTTGATTGGCGCATTAAATTTTGCCAAAATATACGCTAAAATTGCAAAACTAGATATTAAAAAAGGTAGTGGCAACCCGGGCACAATGAATATGATTAGGACGGGTGGCGTGCTTATTGGTACAATTACATTTATTTCTGATGTTTTAAAGGGTTTTATACCAATTTTTATAATCAAGCATTATTTTGGCAACGAAATGGCAGTTTTTTGCGCAATGTTTTTAATCATTGGGCACATCTACCCCGTTTATTACAAGTTTAAAGGCGGTAAGGGCGTAGCGTGCGGTATTGGGCTGTTTTTTGCAATCTCGCCAATTGTTACGGCAATTGCGGTGGTGTGCCTAATAGCGTATTTGTTTGTTTTTCACTATGGTTTTATTGGCTCGCTATTGTTTGTTTTTTCTTTGTGTTTGTACAATGCAATCGCAAGCAAAAGCATTTTTGTTGCCGTAGTAATGACATTACTATTTTTGTTAATTTGCTTTACGCACCGCAAAAACATCGTACGGTTTTTTAAAGGCGAAGAAAACAAATTGAACTTGACAGAAATTATTAAAACCCAAAAACAAAAGCGCGCAAACCACGCAACAATAGAGGGTACAGTTGACAGCAAAATTAACGATATTAAAAGTGAAAACAGCGAAAGTAGTAGCGTAAATAACGAAAGTGAAGATATCAAAAGTGGGAGCGAAAATAACGCAAATAACAAAAGTACTGAAAACAGCGCAGATAGTGAGAGTACTGTGAAAAGCAAAAGTACCGAAGATAGCAAAATTAATGATATCAAAAGTGCCAGTGATAACGGCGCAAATAACGGAAGTGCCGCAAATAACGCAAATAGCGTAAGTGAAGATAGCAAAAGTGCGAGTGAAAACGGCGCAAATAGCGGAAGTAAATAACACATCAAACAACACATCAACAAAAGAAAACTTTTGTTAATTTTTGACATATCAATTTTTTAGTTGAATTAAAATCAATATTATATTATAATGATAGTTATGAAGAAAAAGATTTTTCTATTTTTAATAGTTTTAATTATCGTAGTGTGCTCATTTAGCGCTTTTGTTACGGCAGAAGGCGCATTTAGCGCTACAATAATTTTTAATACTGAAGAAATTGCCATTGGCACATCAGTCAAGGCAACTGTAAGCAACTTAACACCCAATTGTGGCGCGCTAAGTTTCAATTGGTATAGGGTAAAAAATGGCAATGCGGTACTTGTTTCAAAAAGCACTACAAGCAATTTTTATACCACCACAAAAGAAGATTTAGGCTTCACGCTTAGGCTGGTTGTTAAGTCTGCCAAATTTGATAATGTCGTAACCAAAGACAGCGTGGATATCATAAAATATCCTGCGCCAGACGTTAAAGTTGATGATGTTAGTGACAAATTTAGCATATCGCTAAGCAGTATGTTGGAGTATCACGAAATTAAAAATTATCAATATCAAATTGCAAGTGGCGAGTGGCAAAACTATGGCAGTGCGCCAAGCGTATCTGTGGGCAATGTAAATTTGGCTGTTGGGGCAGTAAAGGTTAGGCTAAACCCAAAGCAAACCGACAAAACCACGGGCGCAAGCATTACTATTGATGAGGGTTTATTGCTTGTTAAAACCAACAAAACGGCTTTTAAAACAAAGTTGGAATCAACTGTTAAAATTGATGGCGTTGCAACAATACACCAAACTTTAACCGCCACTGTAACAAATATTAGCGAGCAAAATCCGACAATTAAATATAGGTGGTATCGTAACAACAAAGATTACCCAATTAAAGATGCGACAAACGCAACATATACGCTACAAACAGCCGATTACAACTGCATTATTTTTGTCAAAATCAGCGCAGATGAATATTCTGGCGAGGTGCAAAGTGAACATTCTGATGTGGTTAAAAAATTGGTGCAAACCGAAAAACCAAGCGATATTAGCATTGATGAGGCAACAAATAGTTTTAATTTTGTCTTAAATCAAAAATATCCAACGCCAGCCTCTTACGAGTATTGCACCGATAACGGTCAAAAATGGCAAGCGGTAACCCAGTTGCCAATGGTTTTGGGCGATGTTGCAATACCTAGCGGTTATTTGCAAGTTAGGGTAAAATCAACGCTAGAATTTTATGCTGGCGATATTATCAAAAGCGAAGTTGCAATGCGCAAAAATTTTGTTGTCAAATACGAAGTTGTTGGCGAAAACAAGTTAGGTTCAATGCTAACCGTTATATTGGATAAGGAATCTGACACTAAAATATCCTACCAATGGAAGCGTGATGGCGAGGATATCGCAGGCGCAAACAGCAATGTATACACAATAACCAACGAAGATGTCAACCACAAAATAACCGTTGTTTTATCAAGCGAAACACAAGATGGCACAAGCGTGTCTAAGGAAATTATTCTTTCACAACAAAAAAGCTCTCTACCACAAATTTGCGGTGGCATAGCTGGCGGTTTGGCGCTTTTTGTGGCTGTAATTTTTGTGGCGCTATTTATAAAAAAGAAAAAGAAAATTTGAGTATAAAATAAAGCAAACTTGAGTATAAAATAAACTAAAGTTGAGTAAAAAATAAACAAGAGTTGAGCTAAAAACAAACTAAAGTTGAGTAAAAAACTTTCATAAAATGAATAAAATAGAGAGTAAAAAAACTTTCTTTAAAAAGAAAAACAATAGTAGAGTAAGAATAAACATTCTATAAAACAAACAATAGTAGAGTAAGAATAAACTTTTTTTAAAAAATAAAAGTAAAGTAGAATAAACTTTCTTTAAAATAAACAAAAGTTGAGGATAAAATGAAGGAAAACAGTAAAATTGATTTTAATGCAACCGACAACATTTTTGCAAAAACCAATTATATTAAAAAAGCTTATAAAAATAGGGGCGTAGCAAGCGCAGATGAAGCCGAAATGTTAAATTTAATGGCTAGTGATTTGCAAGCTGTGGCAAGCTCAGTGGAACGCCAAAATTTTGATGTTTACCCTAAAGCGTTTTTTGGTTGGGTTAATATTAGCGCAATTTTAGTTTTACTTTCTGCGCTAATTTATTTTTTTATCCCACTTTTTGCTTTTATTATGCTTGTTGTTGCGACTGCTCCATTTTTATATTCTGTTTTGTTCCACAAAGGGTTGTTTGACAAGCTTTTTAAAAAAGAAACAGCTCAAAATGTTTTTGCAAGTGTAAAACCACAAGCTCAAACAAAAGCGCGCATTATTTTTTGCGCAAACAGCGATAGTTTGATTAAGGAACAGTACAACAGCTTTTTAGGCTTTTGGGGCAATTTTGCGCATATTACAGTTTGCATTTTGGGCTATTTATCCCTTTTGATTTTGGTTGTCGCACGGTTGTTTATTACTAAAGATATTAGTTTTATCATTCCAAATTTGATAGATAATCCAATTAAAATTTTTACCATATTGGGCATTGTCGAGGTGGCAATTTTTATTGTACCTTGGCTAGCGATGTTTTTTATGATTAATTACAACAAAGTTTTGCCTAGCGCAAAATGCAATATCTTAGGTTGCGAAACAGCAATACAGCTTTTGGCAAGTTGTAGCGATGACGCACAATTGCAAAATATAGAGGTTTGCACACTTTTAACTGGCGCAAAATATTTTGGTTTGTGTGGCGCAAAGGCGTGGCTCAAAAAAAATAAAGAGCAGTTAAATTTGCAAAAACAAGATGGCATACAAACTACTTTTGTTGTTTTTGACAATTTTGAAAATTTTGAAAACACCAAATTTGAATTAGTAAATGCTCATGCCAAAACGAGTGAATTTGCGTGCAGTCTATTGCAAAAAATGCCACAAAGTTCAACAGCTAGCAACGCTAAAAAATGTTATAATATGTCTGATGCGCTAGTGTTTGCAAACGCTGGGTTTGAGTGCATAACCGCAAGCAAAACAAATTTAAAGTTAAAAGATTTTGCCAAAAACTATAAAAATGACACCACTTTAATAACTGACCAAACCTTATCTGGCGTTTTAGATGTAATACAAAGCGCAATAAGTGCATATGATAATAACGATTGTAAAGATTAGGTAAGATTTTATCATTTTAAAACTATTGATTGATATTTTTTGATTTATTTGCTATAATTAAACCACATTAGGAGTAATATGGAAGAACAAATGACAAAAACAGTGGTCAAATTAACTAACCATCACGTTAGGGAAAATGGCAATATTGTAAGAAAATTAGAGGGCACACGCAGTTTGATGGTGCCTTATAAAAGTTTGCCAAAAAAACAAAAGATGTTAAGGAGCATTGAGGTTTCATTTGAAATGATACTCGCTGCTTTTGGCTTGATTATGTATATTTTATTGCTTGCATTTGGCGATAAACACAACAGAATGATGTCAACTTTAGGCTTGCTTACACTTGGTGTTGCGCCAATTTGTTTTGAAAATATTTTTAAAATTAGGTTCGGTTTTGCAACGCATATGGTTTATGCAACCTATGTTATGCTTTCATCATTTTTGGGGTCTTGTATCAATTTGTTTGTTATTGTAGGTTGGTATGATGAGGTTTTACACGGCATTTTTGGCTATTTTAGCACAATTTGCGCATTGTTAATTTTTACTAAAATGTTTGACACCAAAATTTTAAAATCTAAAAAACTTTTTATTTTGTTTGTAATTTCTATGGCGGTGGCTTCTTGTTGGGAAGTTATGGAGTTTTTAGCCGATATTTTATTAGGGCAAGATTCTCAGGGCGACAAAATTTTAATCAATGGCGAATATTTAATTGTAGAGGGCGTTGTCGCAAGAGCGCACGTTGATACAATGACGGATATGTGTTACCATTTGATTGGCACAATAATCTTTATGTTGCAAGTGGGCTTTTACGATAGGTTTAGCAAAAAGCTTATGGTTAGGTCGCTTTTAGAAGATTTTAACGATGAAAGTTGGAACAAAAAATCTAAGCTTGTTACTGTTTATAAAAAGAATGACGATGTTATTGCGGAGGTTTTTGCGTCTTCAGATGATGTTCAATTTTTACGCCCCAAACGGAAATATAAAAAATGTTAAACACAAAATATTAAGATTGTAAATACTTAACAAAAAAACATTAAGACAGTAAATATTCAATAACAAATATTAAGAAAAAATATTAAGACAGTAAATTTTAAAGCGTAAAGCAACTTTTAATAGTTGCTTTTTTATTTGCAAAAAGTTTTTTCAAAATCGAATAACAGCAATAGATAAAAATTAGCACAATGCAAAAGAAGCACAATGCAAAATCAACAAAATTCAAAAGAAACGCAATGGCTAAAAACTATTAAAACCAACAAAAATGCGATGGCGCACAAAAAATTTTAAGCATTTTATAAATTTTATTATCCAAATTTTCATATATCAATTTATAATGTAATATTTTATTGTAAAAATTGCGCATATATGATAAAATAAGTATAAACATATTGGAGGGAATATGCTAAATTATAAATTATTTGAAACAAAAAAATGTGTTTATTCTTTTGAAATTTTTCCACCAAAGCAAAACACAAGTTTTGAAGCGGTTACAAAAGTTATCAAAGAGTTGGAAGTTCTTGCTCCCGATTTTATTAGCGTAACTTATGGCGCAGGCGGAAGCGTTAGGGATAATCGCACTGTCGAGTTGTGCAAGCTCATTAAACAAACAACAAATATGGAGCCCGTTGCGCACTTAACTTGTATGGGCGCTAGCAAACAAGAAATTGAAAGTTTGCTATCTCAACTTATGCAAATTGGCGTTAAAAACATTTTAGCGTTAAGGGGCGACAAAAATCCTCTCACAATCAGCAATGGCGAGTTTTTGCACGCAAGCGATTTGATTACTTTTATAAAAGCAAAATATGGCGATACTTTTGATATTTGTGGCGCATGTTATCCCACTGGACACAACGAAAGCGAAACCCAAAAAGAGGATATTATTAATTTAAAACGCAAAGTAGAGTGTGGCGCGCAACATTTGGTTACGCAATTGTTTTTTGACAACAACGAGTATTATAAGTTTTTAGAACTAATTGACATTGCCGATATAAATGTTCCTGTGCAAGCGGGCATTATGCCACTTACCAATAAACGCCAAATAGAACGCCTTATTTCTATGTCCGGCGCAACGTTGCCTGCAAAATTGGCAAAGCTTATTTCTCGTTTTGGCGATAACGATGAGGCAATGCGTGATGCTGGCATAGCTTACGCAACCGAACAAATTATAGATTTAATTGCAAATGGCGCAAGGGGTATTCACTTGTACACTATGAACAACGCTTATGTAGCAACAAAAATTACTCAAAATATTAAAACAATGCTAGAAGTGTAATTATGATTACAAAATTGCTAGATTATAATGTTGCGCTAAATTATATTGGCATACAAAGC
Source organism: Clostridia bacterium (assembly GCA_036653655.1). GTDB lineage: Bacteria > Bacillota > Clostridia > Christensenellales > UBA3700 > JAVVTM01. Next base: position 7,113 of record JAVVTM010000046.1, read on the forward strand.
CCAAGCGAAAGCCTGTTTTTGCAGTTGGATAAAGTTAAGGAAGAACTTTTTGCATTAAGCCAACCCAAGCAAGTTTTTAGGGTTTGTAATTGCAAAAAAATTGATGGCTTCTATGCCTTAGAAGATACGGATATCGTTTTAAAAAGCAAAAATGTCAATGAAACTTTCGTTTCTTGCACGCAAATTGCAGTTATGGCGGTTACCTTAGGTAGCGCTGTCGATAAAAAAATTGAATATTATCAAAAAGCGGATATAAACAAATGCCTTATGTTAGATGCCTTAGCAAGCCTTTACGCCGATAATGTTATGGATGATTTAGAGTCGCAAGTGCGAAAAATGTTCGACAACAAATTTTTTACAATGCGTTATAGTTGCGGTTATGGCGATTTAGGGCTGGAATTGCAACCTAAAATTTTAAATTGCCTTGACGCTACAAAACGGATTGGCGTTGTCGCTAACGATTCTTGCCTTATGATACCTTTAAAAAGCATTACAGCCTTTGTGGGCATAAGTGATGTTTGGCAAAAAAATGACGATATTTGCAGATTGTGCAATATTCACGATTGTAATGGCGTTTGCAGTAAAAAACAAAAAAGAGGCTAAAAGCTAAATAAAAAACATAAATAAAAGGATAAACAAAACAGCATAAGCAAAGCTAAATAAAAGGCGTAAAACGCTAAATAACAAAAAAGTTAAGCAAGAAAAACATAAACGAAAGCTAACAACAAAAAATAAAAAAGAGGTTAAAATGATTAAAGATTTATTGTCAAAAGGCGTTATTATTTTAGATGGAGCGATGGGCACTATGCTTCAAGCTAATGGCCTTAAAATTGGCGAAAAACCTGAAATTTTAAATTTAACTAATCCAAAATTGATTGAAGAAATTCATTATAAATATTTAATGGCTGGCGCAGATATTATTTATACAAATACTTTTGGCGCAAACCCAATTAAACTTGCAAATTATGATTACAAACTTATTATCAAGCAAGCTATAACGCTTGCAAAAAACGCTGTCAAAAAAGCTAAAAAGGGCTTTGTAGCGTTTGATATTGGCGCTCTTGGCGAATTGATAGAACCTATTGGAAATATGTCTTTTGATATGGCATATAATGTATATAGCGAAATTGTTAACCTTGCTAAAAACGATGTCGATTTGTTTGTACTTGAAACTATGAGCGATTTGTACGAACTAAAAGCAGGCGTGCTTGCCGTTAAAGAAAACTGCAATTTGCCCGTTATTGTAACTATGAGTTTTGATGAAAATGCGCGCACTTTTGCAGGTTGTCCAATTGAATCTATGGTGCTAACAATGGAGGGTTTGGGCGTTGATGCGCTTGGCTTAAACTGTTCGTTAGGGCCAATAGAAATTAAAAATTTGGTTAGCAAGCTTGTGCAAATTGCAAGCGTGCCAGTTGTTTTAAAGCCTAACGCTGGCTTGCCAATTATGCTAAACGGAAACACTCATTACAATGTTGACGCAAAAACTTTTGCAGATACTATGGCGCAATATGTCGATTTGGGCGCAAGTGTTGTGGGCGGTTGTTGTGGCACTACTGATGAATATATTAAGTTGCTTAGCGAGGCGTGCAAAAATAAAAAAGTTTGCCTTACTCAAAAAAGTTTTTCTGGAGTAGCTAGCAATACAAATTTTGTGCAATTTAATCAACCTCGCATTGTGGGTGAGCGCATCAATCCAACAGGCAAAAAACTGATGAAAGAAGCAATATTAAACAATGATATTGGCTACTTCCAAACACAAGCTATTGCGCAAGTCGAGGCTGGCGCAGAAATTTTAGATGTCAATATGGGCTTGCCAAATATTGATGAAGCGCAAATGATGGTTACGGCAATAAAAGCAATTCAAAGCATTGTCGATGCTCCGTTGCAAATTGATTCATCAAATCCATTGGTTATCGAAAGGGCATTGCGCTACTATAATGGCTTAGCCTTGGTAAATTCTGTAAATGGCGATGACGAGTCGCTTAACAGTCTTTTGCCAATAATTAAAAAATATGGCGCATGCGTTGTGGGCTTGACACTCGATAAAGATGGCGTGCCAAATTCCACCGAAAAACGCATAGAAATTGCTAAAAAAATACTAAATAAAGCTTTAGAATTTGGCATTTCTAAAGATAAAATCATTATTGATTGCCTTACTTTAACCGTTGGAGCGCAACAAGAACAAGCCGTTGAAACTTTAAATGCAATAAAATATGTAAAAAACATTTTGCAACTTAAAACAACTTTAGGGGTGTCTAACATCTCTTTTGGCTTGCCCGAAAGACAATTAATCAACCGCTCATTTTTAACAATGGCGCTTGCGTGTGGGCTTGATTTGCCAATTATTAACCCAAATTTGGACACAATGAAAGAAGCGATGTTTGCTTTTAGAGTGCTTAATGGCGCCGATAAAGATGCAAAAAAATATATCGAAACTTACTCAAATATTTTGCCCGAACAAAACAATGTCAAGGAACTTTCTCTTTGCGAATGTATCGAAAAATCATTAGAAAAAGAAGCCGTAACTATCACATATGACTCCTTAAAAACCCTAAACGGTTTAGAGCTTA
>JAVVTM010000047.1:0-9552 GCA_036653655.1 Clostridia bacterium
ATTCTTGCTAGAGTTTGATTTGCACGGTTTGTACATATTTTTTTAAAACGCAAAAGCGCTTCTTACGAAGCGCTTTTATTTTTTAAAAATTTTATTCTGCATTAATATTTTCTAAAACTTGCCCACAATAATATTGTGTTAACTATTGCTACAATTATATTGTTACTCTTGTCAAAAATTATTTTGTTTTAACTCTTGCAATGATTAAGTTATTTTATACCTTGCCAACAATTCAAATGTTTTAGTAACTGCCACAATTATATTGTTATTTCTTGCAACAATTCAATTATTTTCGTGAACCGGGTTTGTACAATGGAACAATGCCTTCCTTGCAAATTGGGCAATCTTCCGCTTCATAAGACACAACTTCCATACTAATTAAGTTAACAAATTTTGTGCCAAAATCTACTGCGCCGTTGCTTCTATCCACAATTGATGCGACAGCTACAACTTGCGCTCCATAGCGTTTAACAAGTTCTACAACTTCCTTAACCGAACCACCTGTTGTAACAACATCTTCGACAACCAAAACTTTTGCGCCCTGTTCAAGGTTAAAGCCACGGCGTAAAGTCATTTCGCCATTTTCACGCTCGGCAAAAATGTTTGGACGCTTTAGTTGGCGAGCCATTTCATAGCCCATTAAAATACCGCCAACCGCTGGAGATATTACAATGTCAATTTGCAAATTTTCAAGCTTTTGAGCAAGCGCACAACATAATTTTGCGCTACTTTCGGTGTCAACAAAAAGCTTTGCGCATTGCATATAGGTGTCGGAATGTCTGCCCGAAGTTAGCTTAAAGTGTCCGTGCAAAACACCGCCTGTTTTTTTAAAAATTTCTAAAACTTCATTCTTATCCATTTTTCTCCTTAATTAAGTTGGAGTGAACCAACCAAGCTGTTTATATCTATATTGTTTTCCTCAACATAATTTTGTAAATCTTTTGCAATATCGTAACAAGCCGTTGGGTTTAAAAGCGTTGCGCTACCCACTTGAACGGCGCTTGCGCCACAAATCATAAATTCTAAAACATCGGTAAAAGAGGAAATTCCCCCCATTCCAATTATAGGAATTTTTACTGCGTTGTAGCATTGCCACACCATTTTTAATGCGATAGGTTTTACACATGCGCCAGACAAACCGCCAATGTTGTTTGCCAAAATTGGCCTGCGAGTTTTGTAGTTAACCGCCATACCCGAAAGTGTGTTGATTAATGAAACTGCATCGCCACCACCGTTTTCAACCGCCTTTGCGTTATCTGCAATGTTTGTTACATTTGGTGTTAACTTCATAATAATTGGCTTGCTACTGCGCGCCTTAATTTGCCTTGTTAACGCCTCTACATTTTGTGGGAGTGTGCCAAAAGCCATACCGCCCTCTTTAACATTTGGGCAAGAAATGTTAACTTCTATCATATCAACATCGCTTGCGGATACACGCTCGACAATGCGCAAATATTCATCAACAGTGCTACCTGCCACATTTGCTATTATTACTGTATTTTTTGTTTTTAGGCGTGGCAATTCATTGTGCAAAAAAGCCTCCACCCCGGGGTTTTGCAAGCCAACTGCGTTGATTATACCGCCAGTTGTTTCTGCAATGCGTGGCGATGGATTGCCTGCCTTTTCAAGCAAGGTCATACCCTTAACCGAAATACCGCCAAGCTCGCTTAAATCAAAAAACTTTTCGTACTCCTTGCCATAGCCAAAAGTGCCCGAAGCTGCAATTATTGGATTTTTAAATGGTACGCCACAAACGCTAACTTTCAAATTATTCATCTAAGCAAACCTCCCTCAAATCAAAAACTGGGCCGTCAATGCAAGCGTGCAAGTACTTTGCTCCATCTGCTGTTTTAACCTTGCAAGCGCACACTAAACACGCCCCAACGCCACAGCCCATACGCCTTTCTAGCGATACATATATTGGAGTATTTTTGTTTTGCAATGTTTTTGCAACCGATTTAAACATTATCTCTGGCCCGCAACATAGCACCACATCTGGCTTGATAGCGTCAAACTGTTGAGCTACCGCCTGCGTTACAAAACCTTTAAAACCGTAACTGCCATCATCTGTTGATATAACCACTTGTTTGCTAACTTTTTGCATTTCGGCAGTTAAACAAACTTTGCCTGCGTTTGCAAAACCCATAAAAGTATAAAAATCTTTATTTGGGTATTCGGCGGTTATTGCTGGCAACACTGCGTTGCCAATGCCACCGCTTATTAGCAAAACTTTTTGTTGCGTATCTTCAATTGTAAAGCCGTTGCCTAAAGGAAACAGCGCGCTAAGTTTCTCGCCCGCTTTAACGGTTGCAAGATATGCCGTGCCCTTGCCTACAATTTGATAAGTTATGGTAATTGTTTTTGCTTTTTTGTCAAAATTGCAAATACAAAACGGACGGCGCAAACTAAACTCGGCAGAGAGTTTAATATGAATAAACTGTCCGCCTTTAATATCCACTTGCGCTGTGTGTTGCAACAACATTTGATAAATATCGTTTGCAATGCGCTCGTTTTTTAAAACGGTTACAACGTTATCAACACTGTTGTTTTTAACCTTTTCGTTATCAACGCTGTTACATTTTAAAGCTGTTGCGCTTTCCTTATCAACACTGTTGCATTTAACCATTGTTGCGCTTTCGTTTGTATTTGTATCTTTTAAAACTGTAATCTTATCCATTATTGTTCCAAATCCTGCAAGGCGATTGGGCGCAAATCTTTTTCTGTTTTGTTAAGTTTTAAAGCTTTGCACAATGCGTTTGCCGTATCAATGCTTGTAATGCAAGGTATGCCCATTTCGATTGCGATACGCCTAATTTTAAAGCCATCACGGCTTGATTGTCTGCCTTTTGTTGGAGTGTTGATAATTAACCCTAAAATGCCTTTTTTGGCAAGATAAACAATATCGCCATTTCGTTTTTCTACAAGCTTGTTAACTACAATTGCATAGATATCGTTGTCGATTAGCGTTTTTGCAGTGCCAACGGTGGCAAATATTTTGTAACCCAACTCATCAATACTGCGCGCAACCTCAACAATTTCGTTTTTAAAGTTATCCGAAACAGAAATAACAACGCCACAACCGCTTTCAATGTGTATGCCACTTGCGATTAAGGCTTTTAGCAACGCTTCTGAATAGTTGTCGCTAATGCCCAAAACCTCGCCGGTAGATTTCATTTCTGGAGATGCGCTAATTTCTAAATCGGGCAATTTTTCGTTAGAGAACACTGGCACTTTAACCGCATAAACGCTTGAACGCTTGTACAAATCTGTGCCGTAACCCATATCTTTCAAACTTTCGCCAAGTACGCACCTAATTGCAAGTTGAACCATTGGTATATTTGTAACCTTGCTAATAAATGGCACTGTACGAGAACTACGAGGATTAACCTCGATTAAATAAAGTTCGTTATTGGCAATAATATATTGAATGTTGATTAAACCCTTTGTGTTTAACGCAAGCGCAAGCTTTTTTGTAACCTCAATAATTTCTTGAGTTTTTTGACCGCTAATATGAAGTGGAGGATAAACGGAAATGCTATCGCCACTGTGTACGCCTGTACGCTCAACGTGCTCCATTATTCCGGGGATTAAAATGTCTGTGCCATCACAAATTGCATCAACTTCCAATTCCATACCCATAATGTACTTGTCAATCAAAATTGGGTGCTCCTGTTCAACAGCGGTTACTATATTCATATATTCAATAATATCGGTTTCGTTGTAGGCAATTTCCATACCCTGACCGCCCAAAACATAGCTAGGGCGCACAAGTACTGGATAGCCCAAGCGTTCGCCAACTTTTATTGCTTCCTCGGTGGTAAACACCGTTTCTCCCTTAGGGCGAGCAAGATTTAGCTTGGTTAAAAGCTCATCAAACATCTCTCTATCTTCGGCTGCGTCAATATCTACTGGCTGAGTGCCCAAAATTTTGTAGCCTGCATCTGCAACAGATTTTGTCAATTTGATTGCCGTTTGACCGCCAAATTGCACAACTACGCCAACTGGTTTTTCTATATCCAAAATGTTTAAAACTTCCTCGGTGGTTAATGGCTCAAAATACAATTTGTCCGCTGTGTCATAATCGGTGGAAACGGTTTCTGGGTTGTTGTTGATGATAACGGTGTTGTAACCTGCTTTTTTTAACGCCCAAACACTGTGTACGCTACAATAATCAAACTCTACGCCTTGCCCAATACGAATTGGACCACTGCCCAAAACAACAACAGTGTTGCCTTTTGCATCGTTTGGCTTGCCAGCGTGCTCATATTGGCTGTAATAGTAAGGACTTGCCAAAATTTTGTCATCGCCTGCGATATCAATTAATGAGTAGTTTGGCAATATTGCAAACTTTTTGCGCATTTCTCTAATTTCCGCTTCGGTTGATTTAACCAATTTTGCAATTTCTTTATCGGCAAAACCAATTTTTTTAGCTTTTAACAATGATTCTTTTGTTAAAGCTTTTTTGCCTAAATTTCTAAATTCGTTTTCCAACTTAGTAATGTTTTGCATTTTTTGTAAAAACATCGGCGTAATTGAAGTTATTTCGTTAATTATTTTAACAGAAATGCCCCTTGACAATGCTTGAAGAACTGCAAACATTCTTTCATCATTTTTTATGCCAACGCAAGCCAAAATTTCTTCATCATTCATTTTGCTGTATTTGGCAAGGCTTGTGCCAAAAATATTTAGTTCCAACGACCTAATCGCCTTTAAAAACGCTTGCTCAAAATTACTGCCAATGCTCATAACTTCGCCAGTCGCCTTCATACGAGTGCCAAGCAATTTGTTGGCTTGAGTAAATTTATCAAATGGCCAACGAGGAAACTTGCATACAAAATATTCAACCTTTGGTTCTTTGTGGGCAAATGGTTTGTTGGTTTTTTTGTTGATAATTTCTTCCAAATTATATCCAATTGCAAGAAGCGCAGACACCCTCGCTATTGGGTAACCTGTTGCTTTGCTTGCTAACGCTGATGAACGGCTAACACGAGGATTAACCTCAATTAAAAAATATTGATTGGTTGTTTGCGACAACGCATATTGAATGTTGCAACCGCCAATAATGCCCAACTCGTTAATAATCTTTATTGATGCGTTTTTAAGCATAGCCAATTGCTCAGGAGTTATTGTTTGACAAGGCGCTACAACAATGCTATCGCCTGTATGTATGCCAACTGGGTCGATATTTTCCATATCACAAATGATAATTGCTTTGCCCGCAGTATCACGCATTACTTCAAATTCAATTTCTTTCCAGCCTGCAACGCTTTTTTCTAGCAAAACTTGCCCAACTCTTGACGCCTTTATGCCACTGCCTACAATTTCTTTTAGCTCCTCAATATTGTTAGCAAAACCACCGCCAGTGCCACCCAAAGTGTAACCCGGACGGATAATTAATGGATAGCCCTCCTCCTTAGCAAACAAAACTGCATCGCTAACATTGTTAATTATTGCAGATTCGATTGTTGGCTCGCCAATAGCAATCATTGTTTCTTTAAACAATTCTCTGTCCTCAGCCTTTTTAATAGCCTCCAAATTTGTGCCCAATAGGCGCACATTACGGCGCTTTAAAAAACCACTTTCGGCAAGTTCACACGCCAAATTTAAACCCGTTTGACCGCCCAATGTTGGCAATATGCTATCGGGTTTTTCCATATCTATAATGTTTTTAAGAACATCAGCACGCAATGGCTCAAGATAAACTCTGTCTGCCATTTCTTTGTCGGTCATAATTGTGGCTGGGTTTGAGTTAACCAAAACAACTTCAATTCCGTTTTCTTTTAACGCTCTGCAAGCTTGAGTGCCTGCATAGTCAAATTCTGCTGCTTGTCCAATTACGATAGGCCCACTGCCTATTACTAAAACCTTTTTAATACTTTTATCTATTGGCATATTTATTCTCCTTTGATTGCTATTTCTAAATCTTTTTGCATATCATAAACAGCGTTAACACTTGCTGTAATATAATCTTGTCCTTTGTATTTTTCTTGCTTGTAGGCGCACAAAATCCCGCGTGAAGAATTTACTATGCCACCCAACCCTTGCTTGTTGAAACAAACTTTTAAGTCTTCTGCCGTGCCACCTTGCGCTCCATAACCCGGTATTAAAAAAAATGTGCTTGGATTAGCCTGCCTAATGCGTTGCGCTTCCTCTTTGTGAGTTGCGCCCACAACTGCGCCAATACTGCTAAAGCCATATTTGCCAATTAATCCACTGCCCCAAGTTTGCACTAAACTTGCCATTTGCTCATATAGTGTTGCGCCGTTTTGTAGCGTTAAATTTTGCAATTCGCCACTAGACTTGTTTGATGTTTTTACAAGCACAAACAACCCCTTGTCGCACATCTTGCAATCGTTAACAAATGGTAATATTCCGTCGCTTCCAAGATAGCCGTTTACTGTTATAAAATCGCTTTCAAATGGCGTAAATTTTTTGCCTGCAATTGTTGTACCACTAATATATGCCCTGCTGTATGCGCCTGCCGTTGCGCCAATATCGTTGCGCTTTACATCGGCGATAACCATCAATCCGTTGGCTTTAGCATATTTTATTGTGTCGCTAAAAGCTTTCATTCCTGCCACTCCATACATCTCGTAATAGGCAACTTGCACTTTAACAGCTGGCACTAAATTTTTTATCGCATCAATCAAATTGCAATTAAACTCTGTAATAAATTTGCCTGCATCTTCTAATGTGGTTATTTTGTCTTGCATACTTTGTGGCAAATAATCCACACAAGTATCAAGCCCCACCGCTGTTGGATTGTTGGTTTTTATTATCCTTTCAATTAAGCTATCAATTATCATACAAATTCTCCTTTTTGCAACTTTAGTTGTCCCTCGACAATTACCGTATCCACTTTGCCAAAAACTTCCCACTTGTCAAATGGAGTGTTTTTGCCCTTAGAAACAAACTTGCTTGCATCTATGTTGTACTTGTTGTCTAAATCAACCAAAACTAAATCTGCCAATCCGCCAATCTCAATTTTGCCATAAGGTATATTCATAATATTTGCTGGGTTTTCTGTCATCAACTTTGACAGTTGCTCCAAACTAATTTTGCCAGTTTTAACAAGCTTGGTGTAGGCAAGCGCAAATGCAGTTTCAATACCGCTAATGCCATTGGCTGCCAAATCAAACTCGGTGTTTTTATCTTCATAGGTGTGTGGCGCATGGTCGGTTGCGATAGCGTCAATACTGCCGTCTTGCAAACCTTTAATAATTGCCTCCACATCTTCTTTTTCTCTTAATGGTGGGTTAACTTTTGCCATTGTGTTAAAGCCCTCAAGCAAGCTGTCATCAGCGCTAAAATAGTGTGGGCAAGTTTCCGCCGTAACCTTAATGCCCCTAGCTTTTGCATCACGCAATATTGCAACACCATTTTTTGTGCTTACATGGCATATATGCACAGATGTATTTAAGGTATTAGCCAAAATAATTTCCCTCGATAACATCACTTCTTCGCTAGCTCTTGTTGTGCCTCTAAGCCCCAATTTGGTGGCTGTTTCGCCCTCGTTGCAAACTCCGCCGTTAAGCAAATCTAAATCTTCGCAGTGGCTTGCAATTTTAATGTCAAATGGCTTTGCGTATTCCATTGCCAACCGCATAATGTTTGCGTTTTGCACTGGCCTGCCGTCATCGCTTATCGCAACTGCGCCAGCCTCTTTCATCTTGCCAATTTCCGCCAAAATACTGCCTTCCAAACCTTTTGTTATTGCGCCAATTGGAAAAACTTTTGCCATATTTGCCTGCTTAGCTTTGTTTAAAATGTAACTAATTACCATTTCGCAATCTGCCACTGGGTTTGTGTTTGGCATGCAACAAATGCTTGCAAAACCACCCTTTATCGCAGCCATTGCGCCAGATTTTATATCTTCTTTTTTTGTAAAGCCGGGTTCTCTTAAGTGTGTGTGAATATCTACAAACGCTGGCAATAAATGCAACCCTTTTGCATCAATAACCTTATCAAAATTGCCCTCTGCTTTGCCCAATGCAATTATCTTGCCGTTATCAATAGCTATATCTAAAAGTTGGTTGTTGTATTTTGCATTTTTAATAAATATTGACATATTACTCTCCTTTTAGCATTAGCTTTGCTAGCGCCATTCTTACCGCCAAACCATTTAACACTTGCTCGTTAATTTTTGACATTTCGCCGTCAACGCAAGCGCTATCCACCTCTACATTGCGGTTTACTGGCCCGGGGTGCATTAATATTGCGTTGTCGTTTGCAAGCTTTAAACGCTCCTCTGTTATGCCATAAAATTTTACATATTCGCCTACGCTAGGAAACAACCCTTTTTGTTGCCTTTCTAGCTGTATTCTTAACGCCATAACAACATCGCTCCCTGCAATAGCTTCTTCTACGCTTTCACACACAGGCGCAAGTTGTTGTATACCTTGTGGCAACAATGTGTTTGGCGCAAACAATTTAATTTGAGCGTCAAATTTTTGCAAGCCGTAAATATTGCTTCTTGCAACACGACTATGTTTAATATCGCCAATAATCGCCACTTTTAAGCCCTCAAGCTTGCCAAAATGCTCACGCATGGTGAACATATCAAGCAACGCTTGCGTTGGGTGCTCGTGCATGCCATCGCCTGCATTTACAACCAAAGCGTTAATGTTTTTGTCCAAATAGGCTGGCGCTCCTGACATACTATGCCTTATTACAACTAAATCGGTGCGCATTGCATCAAGCGTTTTGCCTGTATCTAACAAACTTTCGCCCTTGTTAACACTGCTTGTCGCAACCGAAATGCTTGTTACATTTGCGCCCAAAAACTTGCACGCATTTTCAAATGATGTGCGTGTGCGTGTGCTGTTTTCGTAAAATAACGTTACAACAGATTTGCCTTTTAGCGTATCCATTGCTTTTTCATCTTTTAATAAATGTTTTTTCATAATTTTGGTTTCATCAAGAATTGTTATAATATCTTGTTTGCTCATATCTTGTAATCCCAAAATGCTTTTGCCTTTTAGCATAGCTCCTCCTATAAAAAAAACAGCGAAAAAATCACTGTTTAAATGTTAAAATGAATATCTAACTTCATCTCACTTGAAGTTAAAATAATGTTGGCGTTAAAAAAAGAATAAAGTGTTTTCATATTTACCTCTAAAAAAAATTCCACCTTTAAGCGTACAAGGTAGAATTATCTAATAACTATATTCGTGATAACTCTTTGCAGTCTCTCGTACTACCTTAAAGATTATTGTAATTATTTTACCACACATTTTTAAAAAAGTAAAGTGTTAATTATAATTTATTGCGGTATTATTTTTTTGGCAAAAATGCGCTACTGTTTTTTGGCAAAAATTTGCTTTCAATTTGCACAAAATATTAATTATATTATTGCGGACTTTTGTTAAAATTTGCTTTCAATTTGCCCTTGAAACACCTTGCTATCAAATTGCCATTACAAAACACTTTCGCCATCAATTTCAATAATAATTGGTTCGCAATTGACACTTGGCAAAAATTTGCTAAAAAAATCACTTACGCTCATTGCCAAACTTGCGTCGTTTACTACTGGGTGAAAACACATTTTTTGAT
>JAVVTM010000048.1:0-9508 GCA_036653655.1 Clostridia bacterium
GTTTTTTCTTTTTGTTGCTTGTTATTTTTTTTCTTTCACCGTGTTTATGTTGTTAACCTTTTTGCTTTTTGTTGTTTTGCATATTTTAGTTGAATATGTTTTCTTGCTCTTTTGCTTTTAGTTAAAATGTTTTTTGCCTAAGCCTATGTTGTTAATATTTTCGGTTGCATATTTATTTTTATTTTCTTGCGCTTATGTTTGATGATATTTTTGCTTTTTGTTGTTTGTTATTTTTTTGCTTGCGCTTTTTGCCGTTTCTTTTTTATACCTCGCTTTTTAGCTTTTCTAATTTATCTCTTTTTTTTGCTTTTCTCGCTTTTTCCTCTTTTTTTTGTGTTTCTTCAATTTTATACATTAACTATTGATATTATATTATAATGATTATAATACAATACACAACAAAATAGTTGACACCATAATGTTATTACTTTATAATATTATAATGTTAAATTATTAATTTTAAAAAATACAAAAGTGAGGATATAAATATGAAACAAACTTATCAACCAAAAAAGAGAACAAGAAGTAAAGTTCACGGCTTTAGAAAAAGAATGGCATCTGCTACTGGCAGAAACGTTATTAGAAGAAGAAGAATTAAGGGCAGAAAAAATCTTTCTGCTTAATTAACAATGCAAAGTAAATATCGTCTTAAAAGCAAAAAAAGTTTTAATTATATTTACAAAAAGGGCGAAAGCACTGCCAACAAATATATAGCTTTGCTTTCTGTTCCCAGCAAATTCCCTAAGAAATTCGGCTTTTCGGTAAGTAAAAAAGTTGGCAACAGTGTTGTACGAAACAAGGTAAAACGCAGATTGAAAGAGATTGTTAGGAGTTATATTCCTACAATTGATGATAATTTTAATTATATTCTTGTCGCTCGTGTGGGGATTGAAACATTAAGTTTTCAAGAATTGCAAGTTTTTGTTAAGGAACTTTTTGTAAAAAAACGCTTTATGAATTAATATGAAAAAATTGGGTAAACTTTTTTTAAGATTTTACAAACAATGTATTAATCCATTACTTTTTTCTAATTGCAAATTTACACCTAGTTGCTCATCTTATTGCTATCAATCTATTGAAAAGTATGGTATTTTTAGGGGTTCTTTAAGAGGATTTTTACGGATTTTAAGATGCAACCCTTTTAGTAAGGGTGGTTTTAATCCTGTGAGGGATAATTTGAAAGGAAAAGCGAAATGGGTACTATAAACTTTTTAAGCGCAATGTTGTGCGAAGTTGGAAAGCCTGAGTTAACCAATCTTATTGGAAAATTTATCCAAGTGCTTTATGATGCGATTGGTTCTTTTGGTTGGACGGTTATCGTTTTTACCATCATTTTAAAAGTTGCGCTTTCACCGCTTGATGTTTGGCAAAAGGTGAGTGGAAGAAAGCAATCTAAAGCGATGGAGCGTATTCAACCACAAATTCAAAAGCTTCAAAAACAATATGCAAATCGTCCCGATATTTTACGAGTTAAGCAAGGCGAATTAATGAAAAAGGAAAAATTTAGCTATTTTTCTTCTTGTCTGCCAATGATTATTACAATGGTGGTGTTTTTTGTTATATTCTCTGGTTTTAACGCAATGGTAAAATATAATAATGAAATGAACGTGTATAATATGTACTTATTGTACAACCAAAATATTGCACTTGTCGAAAGTGGCGCAATGACACAAGATGCGCTAAACACTTTGCTTGCAACCAACTATCGTGTTGAGCCGTTTTTGTGGATTGACAACATTTTTATGTCAGATTCTTGGGTTAACGTTGTGCCAACATTTGAAGAATTTACAAAAAGTGGTTTGGGTGGCTTAAATGGAGATATGCCCGATGGCATTAATATCCCTAATCCTTATGAAACATTAATACAGCCCGCTATGAATTTGTACAACAAAACCAAGTTTTGGAACATAGGCAAGTGGAATGGATATATGATTTTGCCAATTTTGTCTGTTGTTGTAACAATTTTTTCGACAAAACTTATGCAAGCTACAACCCCTCAAGCATCAATGATGTCTGCTGGCGGAAACGACCAACAACAAAAAAGCCAACAAGCATCTATGAAAGTTATGACATATATGATGCCTGTTATGATTGGCGTATTTGCATTATTTTACAGTGCGGCGTTTACACTTTACTTGTTTGTAAGTAACTTGATTTCTACTGTTTTCAACTTGATTTTTAACCTAGTTGCAAAAAAGAAAGATGCCAAAGAAAAAGATGAGATTTTATCTAATACATTTAGGAGATAATATAATGACTATTGAAAAAGAAGCCAAAACTGTTGATTTAGCTGTGGAAGCAGCTTTAACAGAACTTAACATCACAAAGGAGCAAGCCGAAATAGAAATTATTTCTAACGGTGGGTTTCTTAAAAAAGCAAGTGTCAGAGTTACCAAAAAAATGACAAATTCTGATTACGCATTAGATTTTGTAACTGAAATGTTAAACTTAATGAAACTAGATTGCAAAGCGGAACTACAAGTTGAAGAGGAGCAAGATGTTATCAATATTAATGGCGAAGATAGCGCCGTTGTTATTGGTTACAGAGGCGAAGTGCTTGATAGTTTGCAATATTTGACATTGTTGGTAAGCAACAAAAAAGTTGAAAACAAAAAACGCATAGTTTTAAATGCAGAAAATTACCGTGAAAAACGCAAAGAAACACTTGAAAGGTTAAGCTCTAAGCTTGCTTACAAGGCGTACAAAACTGGCAGACCTGTTGAAATTGAGCCAATGAATCCTTTTGAAAGGCGCATTATTCACACCGCATTGCAAGAGGACACTCGTGTTACAACTGAAAGCCAAGGTGTTGAACCAAATCGATTTGTTGTAATTACTCCAAAAAATCTAAGCGAGGACACTTTTGACAATTCTAGCAGTTACAATTTTAAACGAAATGGCTTTGGTAAAACAAAAAGTTTCGCATCTAAAAAAAGAACCTTTTAATTTTAACCTCGGCCTACCGAGGTTTTATATTTTACTAATATAGTTTGCTAACTGCTTGTCGTTAATTTTTGAATATTATTTTGAAAACTTTTACATCTAATATTTAAAAAAATATCATCTAAATTACAACTGGTTTTATATTTTACTATATAATTGCCAACTGCTTGCTGAGGTTTTATATTTTACTAACATAGTTTGCTTAACTTGATTTTATAATTGGAGATTTATGTCAAAAACAATAGTTGCTATTTCAACTGCGCTTGGAAAGGGCGCAATAAGCGTAATAAGAATGAGTGGCGAAGAAGCTTTTTCTATCGCTCACAAGCTTTTTATTGCAAAAAATAACGCTACCGTTTTTGAACATTCTAAAATGTATTTGGGCACTGTCAAAACTGAACATTTTTGCGACCAATGTTTTTGCGTTTGCTTTTTTGCTCCCAACTCTTACACGGGCGAAAACCTTGTGGAATTTCAATGCCACGGCGGTGTTAAACTTGCCCAATGCGTTGTTAAAGAATGTGTTAGTTGTGGGGCTGTTCTTGCCGATAAAGGCGAATTTACAAGGCGAGCTTTTTTAAATGGCAAGCTTTCTCTTGCTGATGCAGAAGGCATTATTGATATGATTAATGCAGAATCCACTGCGCAGTTGAACGCTGGCTTTAGGCTTTTAAATGGCAAATTTAGCACGCATATAAGGTGTATTATACAACAGCTTGTTGATACAACCGCTCAGCTTGAGGCAAGTTTGGATTACCCAGATGAGATGGAAGATGAGGCAATGTTAAACTGTAAAGTTACCCTTGATAAAATTGATGTGGAGCTTGCAAATTTGCTTGCGACTGCAAAAAATGGTATGCTCATTAAAAACGGAATTTCTGTGGCGATAATTGGCGTGCCAAACATTGGCAAGTCTTCGCTTTTAAATGCGCTAATCGCTCGTGATAGGGCAATAGTAACCGATATTGCAGGCACTACTCGTGATAGCATTGAGGAGAGTTTGGAAGTTGATGGCGTGCTTTTAAATTTTGTGGATACTGCAGGTATTCGCAACAGTTGCGACACGATTGAACAGCTTGGCGTTATCCGCTCAAAAGAAATTGCCAAAAACGCAGACCTTATTTTAATGTTGCTAAACGCCAACGCTCAAATGTCGGCTGAGGAACAACTTTTAATTAATTCTTATCAAAACAAGCCAATGCTTTTTGTCTACAACAAAAGTGATTTGGGCATTGCAAAAAAAGATACTAGCGAAAATGCAATTTACATTAGCGCAAAATACAACAAAAATATTGATTTATTAAAACAAAAAATAGTTGATATCTGCCTTGATAAAAGCTTAGAAAACGATGAAATGTTAACTTCGCTAAGGCATATTCAAGCAATACAAAAAGCAAAGTCTAGCATAGAAAATGCAAAATCTAATCTTAAAATTTGCCCAATAGAGTGTACGTTGGTGGATTTAAAAGATAGCTATTTTGCGCTTGGCGAAATTACTGGCGATACAGCAAATGAAAATATAATTGATGCAGTTTTTACAAAATTCTGCTTGGGTAAATAATATGGAAACAAATTTTGATAGTATAGTTATTGGCGCAGGGCACGCTGGCGTTGAGGCCGGTTTGGCGCTTGCCCGCCTAAACCACAAAACATTGCTTGTAACACTTTCGTTAGATAGCATTAGTTTTATGGCGTGCAATCCCTCAATTGGTGGCACATCTAAGGGGCATTTAGTGCGTGAAATTGATGCGCTTGGCGGAGAAATGGCAAAAAATGCCGACAAAACTTGCTTGCAGTTGCGTATGTTAAACTTGGGAAAAGGCGCTGCTGTGCAATCTTTGCGTGGGCAACAAGACAAAATTATGTATCATCATCAAATGAAAAAAACGCTTGAAACCACCAAAAATTTAACGATTTTGCAAGGCGAGGCGGCAGAAATTTTAACCGAAAACAATGTGGTTTGTGGCGTAAAAACCACACTTGGCACTGTTTATAGCGCAAAAAGCGTTGTGGTTTGCACGGGCGTTTACTTAAATAGCAACATTATTATTGGCGAATTTAGAAAAAATGCAGGGCCTTCTGGCTTTGAACCAGCCACAAAATTAACCGCATCACTAATCAATTTGAACATTCCTGTGCGCCGTTTTAAAACTGGCACACCGGCAAGAGTGTTGCGCAGTAGCATAGATTTTAGCAAAATGGAAGCGCAATATGGCGATAATAATATCTATCCGTTTTCCTTTATGACCGATGGTTATATTGAAAACAGAGAGGCGTGCTATCTTGCCTATACAAACGAAAACACACATCAAATTATTAGGGATAACATTGGCAGAAGCCCACTTTATAATGGCAGTATTAAAAGCATTGGCCCACGATATTGCCCTTCTATTGAAGATAAAGTTATGCGTTTTGCTGACAAAACTCGCCACCAAATTTTCATCGAACCCGAAAGTGCGCTAACTGATGAAGTTTATGTGCAAGGTATGAGTTCTTCTATGCCAAATGACGTGCAAATTAAGATGTACGAAAGCATTGTTGGTATGGAAAATGTTAAAATTTTGCGTTACGCTTACGCCATAGAATATGATTGCATTGACAGCACAATTTTGTTGCCAACACTTGCTGTAAAACATATTGCAGGCTTGTATATGGCAGGGCAAATTTGTGGCAGTAGTGGCTACGAAGAAGCAGCGGCGCAAGGGTTAATTGCAGGCATAAACGCAAGCTTGTATATGCGCAACGAGCAACCTTTGATACTAAAAAGGAGTGATGCATATATTGGTGTTTTGATTGATGACTTGGTTACAAAAGGTACAAATGAGCCTTATCGTATGATGACCGCTAGAGCCGAATATCGCTTGTTTTTACGCCAAGAAAATGCCGATTTGCGCCTTACAGAATTTGGCAGAAAAGTTGGGCTTGTTGATGATGTTCGATACAATAAATATCTTGCAAAAGTTGAAGAAATTAACAAAATTAGCGCATCTTTAAACAAAATTATTTCGCCAAAAGTTTACGGCGCATTGTTTGAAAAAAAGGGCGAAAATGCAAATGGCGGTTTGTCCTATAAAGATATGTTAAAACGAGGAAACATCTTTGCCGAAGATTTGCAAGCCACTTTTGAAGAATTGCAAGCGTTTGATTTGCGAGCGTTTAAAGAGGTGGAAACCAACATTAAATACGAGGGATATTTGGCAAAACAAGATAACGCTATTCAAGATAGCGACAAGTTGGAAAAGCGTTTGCTTTCGCCACAATTAGAATACAAAAACATTGAGGGTTTGCGCCTTGAAGCACGCCTTAAATTGGACAAAATTAAGCCATTAAATTTGGCGCAAGCGTCAAGGATAAGCGGTGTTTCCCCTGCGGATATTACTGTTTTGATGGTTTATCTTCAAAAACAAAACGGCAACTCTCACAAAAACTAACAACATTTGGCAATTTTGCGCCATAACTAACAGCATTTGGCAATTTAGCGCCATAAAAGGATAAAAAATGGAATTATTAATAAAATATCTAACTCAAAACAACATCACTCCCACGCCACAAATTTTGGCTAAGTTTGAGCAGTTTTTTGAATTACTTATCGAGTGGAACAGTAAATTTAACTTAACCACAATAACCGAAAAAGATGAGGTTATAATTAAACATTTTGCAGATAGTCTTTATGGCGTCAATTTTTTACCGCAAAATGCCTTTGTTTGCGATATTGGCGCTGGCGCTGGCTTTCCCTCTATACCGCTTGCAATTGTGCGCCCCGACCTAAATTTTGTGCTTGTTGATTCTCTTAACAAACGGGTAAATTTTTTAAATGAAGCGGTGGAAAAATTGGGTTTAACCAACTGCAAAAGCGTGCACAGCAGGGCAGAAGATTTAAAGGAAAACTACTTTGAAGCGTTTGATGTTGTGGTTTCTAGGGCGGTGGCGTATCTTCCCACATTACTAGAATATTGCGTACCATATATTAAGGTTAACGGTTTTTGTTTGTTTTATAAAGCGCAAAATATTGAGGAAGAAATTGGGCTTTGCGCTAAGGCTTTTAAAGCTTTAAATTGCAAGGTTGAGGAGGCGCACTCCTTTACCATTTTGGATACAGATTACACCCGTTGCATTGTTAAAGTGGTTAAGACAAAAAGCACCAATCCAATTTATCCAAGGGGACAAAATAAACCAAAAATCCAACCTTTATAACATTTTTCCGCTTTTTATACGCTTGCAAATTTAATTTAGTAATTGTAAAAAAAAACTGTATATGCTATAATTGATTTAATGGATATTATAAAAAAAATTATTGCTTTTACTAATCAAAAAGGCGGAGTTGGCAAAACAACAACTTGCATTAATTTGGCGTCAGTTTTGGCGCTTGGTGGATACAGTGTGCTTATTGTTGATATGGACCCGCAAGGTAACTGTTCAAGTGGGGTGGGTGTTGTTAAAAACACAACTTCTATTTACGATGTTATTGTTGGCAAAAAAAGCATTAACGATGCCTCTATTATTCGCAAAACATGCGTGGAAAACCTTGATATTATCCCTGCTGGCTCAAATTTAGCTGGCGCTGAGGTGGAATTGGTTAACATAAAAGCCCCACGGGAGTATGTTTTAAAAACGGAACTTGCCAAGCTTGAAAAGGAGTACAATTTTATTTTTATTGATTGTCCGCCTTCGCTAAGTTTGTTAACGGTTAATGCGCTTACTTGTTGCGACAGCATTTTTATACCAATTCAGTGTGAATTTTTTGCGCTTGAAGGTTTGTCGCAGTTGATTTATACGGTCAAACAAGTTAAACAATATTTAAATTCTAAAATTTTTATTGAGGGTATTGTTTTAAATATGTTTGACAACCGCAGTAATTTGACACGACAAGTGGAAAATGAGATTGTAAAATATTTTAATGAAAAATTGTATATTACAAAAATACCGCGCAATATTAGGCTTGCAGAAGCGCCTAGCCACGGTATGCCTGTTGCTGTTTATGATAGCAAATGTACTGGCGCTAAGGCTTATTTTGCCTTAGGAGAGGAATTTATTAATAGACAATGTAGGAGGAAATATGGCTGTTAAAAAAGGTTTAGGAACGGGTTTAGAAGCATTGTTTTCTAATTTAGAAAACATTAATGCCTTTAGCAATCAGGTTGCTGTAAGAGAGGGTATTGAGGAAATGGATTTGCACAAAATTACACCCAACCCAAATCAGCCACGCAAGCAGTTTGATGAAAATGCCCTGCGTGAACTTTCCTTGTCCATTACCGAACACGGCGTTATTCAGCCACTTATCGTTAGCCCTCTTGGCGAAAAATTTGTTATTGTCGCTGGCGAAAGGCGCTATCGTGCAAGTATTATCGCTGGGCTTAAAAAAATTCCTGTCATTGTCAAAAATTTTAACGAGCAGGAACAAAAACAAATTGCGCTAATCGAAAACCTTCAACGAGAAGACCTAAACCCTATAGAAGAAGCCTACGCTTTAAAATCATTGCTGGAAGAATACAAAATGACACAGGAAAGCTTGGCGGTTTCGCTTGGGAAAAGTCGCCCTGCAATAACAAATGCGTTGCGCCTTTTAATGCTTGATGAGGAGGTTATCAACCTCGTTAAAGATGGCAGGCTATCACAAGGGCACGCCCGTTGCTTGGTTGCCTTAAAGGATAAAGATGTTCAGGTTCGCTACGCTGTGGCTGCCGCTGACAAGCGCCTTTCTGTCAGACAACTTGAGTATATGGTTAACACCTATTTAAACCCCAATAAAAAACTTGCTACACCAAAAATTCCGCTTACTGCCGAACTTAAGGAGCTTGTGCACGATATGCAACGAGTTTTTGCCACTAAAGTTAAAGCCATTGGCACTGAGGATAAAGGCAGAATTAGCATAGAATACTACACTAAAGATGACTTGCAACGCATTTATGAACTAATAGACAAACTCAAGGTTAAACCTTGACAAGCGTAACGCTTGACCTAAATGTCTTCGCAAAGCTAAGCTTTGAGGTAAATGTCTTCGACGCCATAAGCAAAGCTAAGCTTTGAGGTAACTGTCTTCGACGCTATACCCAAAATTTAAGTTTTAATGTAATTGTCTTCACAAGGCTAAACCTTGACCTAAATGTCTTCGACGCCATAAGCAAAGCTAAGCTTTGAGGTAATTGTCTTCGACGATATAGGCGAAATTTATGTTGTAATGGTATAATATTTTTGATAAATTATAAAAAACTGCTTCTTATGAAACAGTTTTTTTGTTTTTTATATTGTTTTTTTCTTTTATTGTTTTATTTTTACTTTTGTTTTTTTAAATAATTTTTACTTTATTATTATTTTTTCTATTATTGTTTTAATGTTTTTTTATTTGTTTTTAATATTTTTATTATTGATATTATTTTTATTATTGATTTTTTTATATTAAAATTTGTATATTGATGTGTTTATATATGTTTTAATATAATCGCTTTTGCAAAAGGTTTAAGCAAATATTAAGATAGCGCACGGATTGGCAACACCATATATAAAAAGCTTTCTCCCTCATCTGGCGTAATAATAACTGGGCTTATGCTAGAATTAAAACTCATTT
>JAVVTM010000049.1:0-9469 GCA_036653655.1 Clostridia bacterium
TTCCGTGCCAATTTGTAAGCGCCAAAACATCACACCTTCCATTTGATGCGCCCGACAAAATAACTTCGCCATTATCCAAAACGACAGCCTCCACAATAGGTTGAATGGAAATATCGCCCAAAATAATTTTACTCTTAGCTTGCGCAACAAACTCTAAAAAGTCCTCGCCGTTTTTTAAAATCAAATTAAACTGTTTTTTATCAACGCCATACAAACTAATTTGCATATCCGCAATATTGCCCAATTTTTCTAAGCGAATTACCCCTGTTTTATTATTACCCGACATTATTATCAACTTTTTTTGCAAAAACATATTATTCCCCCTTAGCGTTTACAATATAAGTTATTCGGCAGTAATACAATTTATACATAAAAAAAAGTGTTGAATTTACTCAACACTATCCTTTACTTATTTAATTTGCTTTATATTGCTTATTATTTATTTTGCTTTATATCATTTGCAATTTTGCTTTAATATTGCTCTTTTGTCAATATTAAATTATTTATTTTGTTTAATAATTTATTTGATATCTCTTGCTTAGCATTAACTTTATATTTTTTGTTAAACATTGCTTATTATTTAATTTGCTTTATATTGCTTAATATTTATTTTGTTTAATATCATTTGCAATTTTGCTTAATTAACTCTTTTGTCGCCATAAAAAAACAACGCTACTGTGCCCGGGCCCGTGTGTGAACCAATTACAGTGCCAACATTGTAAATTTGAACTTTGCCGTTTAGTTTGGTAAATGTTTGCTCTACTAAACTAGCAACCTCTTTAGCGTCATCTAAGCAAGCAGAATTAGAAATAAAACATTTGCTACAATAATTTAAACCGCCTTGAGCGTGTTCTTGCATTGTTTTAACCATTTCTTTGATAACCTTTTTTTTGCCTTTTACTTTTGTGCGAGGGATTAATCTGCCCAAATTATCCATATTCATAAGCGGACAAATGCCTAGCAATGTGCCAAAAGTTGCGGCTGTGGCAGAAATCCTACCGCCTCGTTTAAAGTGCGCCAAATCGGTGGAAAAAAACCAATGGTGGATATTTAATTTATTTTCTTCTGCCCAATTAAAGGCTTCTTCTAGCGTTGCGCCGTTATCACGCATATCCGCCAAACTATCCACCAATAAGCCATAGCCCGAAGATGCCCCAAGCGAATCGACAACACAAATTTTCCTATCTGGATATTTTTCCATTAGTTCATCTCTTGCCACGCAAGCAGAATTGTAAGCGCCAGACAACCCAGTTGAAAGCGTTACATGCAAAATATCTTTATTTTCCTTTAAAATTGGCTCAAACATTTGACAAAATTGTGCGACATTAACTTGCGAAGTAGTTGGCATAGCCCCTTCAGAAATCCTACTATAAAACTGGCTAATTGGCATACTTTTGCCGTAATCATCTGGATAATCTTTACCATCAAGAGTAAAATAAAAGCATGCAAAAGGGATAGATTTAGCTTTAAAATATTCCTCTGTCATATCTGCAGTAGAACAACAAGTTAGTACAAATTTATTCATAAGTCCTCCGTTTGTTTAAATTATTATATCCAATAAACAAAAAAAAATCAAGGAATAACCAATAATTGATTTATTAAAATTTATTTTAAATAAAATTTGATTAATTAATCGCAAACATTGCAACCATTTTTTCCGTTGTGTTTTGCCTCGTACAATGCGCCATCTGCTTTTTCAAAAAGCTGTTTATAGTTGTTTCCATTGTTTGGATAAAGGCTAATACCCAAGCTAATAGTAATGGCAAATTGCTCAGTTTCGGTTAGTTTGCCAACCGTTATTAAACTGCTACATTTTTTAAAAACCATATCAACATCTTTAATATTTTTTAAAAAGGCAATAAATTCATCTCCGCCAATTCTGCCAACAATATCTGTTTTTCTAAAGTGAGTTGTTAAAGTTTCGGCAATAAGCTTTAACGCCTTATCGCCAGCCATATGCCCGTACTTATCGTTGATAAGCTTAAAATTATCCGCATCAATAACAACCATAGCGTGCGTGCCATATTTGCCGTCATTATTTAAATAATCGGTAACAACATCTTCAACAGTTTTTTTGTTGTAAAGCTTGGTTAATCCATCACGCTCGGCAATCGCTTGCAAATCTAAATTTTTGTTAACTAGCGTGTCAATATCGGTAATTTTGCACAAAACTTTGTAACTATTATCCTTAGCGTTAACAATCAGTTTTGCAATAATTTTGCACCATATAGCGTTGTTTTGTTTGTCTTTTAGCCTAATATTTGTGGTAATTTCTTGTTTTTCAACCAACACTTTGTGGCGCATTTCAAAATATAATTTTGTATCATCTTCACACACAATTTGCTTGTAAATATCTGGACAAAAAATTAATTTGCCAAATTTTTGCTCCACACAAGGCGAACAAAAGATTGCTTTTTTCTTAAAGTCAATTTCTATCAAGTTTGTTTCTGTGCACTCAATCAACTGCCTCAACCTGTCATTTGTATCTGCAAGTTCTGTTTGAATTTTTAATTTTTCGGTTATGTTGTTAATTGTGCAAATTATAAATTTATGAAAATCGCTAGAATAAAATTTGCCTTCAACACGCACCCAAACTGGCTCGCCACTAAACAATTTTAAGGGTACTTCGATTGCAAACTTTTTATTTTTAACAATTTGCTCCCTAACATTGGTTAAAATATTTTTAAAATCATCTTCAAAGAAAAAGTTTTTAATGTCATCAAGGCTGTTGATTGGCGTATCCATTTTTTCTAGCCCCACAATGTCAAAAATGTTGTCGCTAATATAATCTATTTCTGCGCCAACAGAAGTAAGACTTGCCTTTATGCGAATTTTTACTATGCCAGCAGGGATATTTTCTAAAATAGTTATTGTTTCGTTTGCGTAATCTTTTACCGCTTTTTTGTTTTTAATGAGCAACAAAATTAAAATAACAACTAACAGAAGTAGCGCAAAAAAAACACCAAAAATTATAATATAAACAATTTTATTTGTTGAAATCTCACTTAAAAAGCTATTAATGGTAAAAATATTTATTATATCTTTTAAGCCTAATCCAAGGCCACAAAAAGCATTATAAAGGTACAACCCACAACTTAAAAACAAATTCATCAAACTATCTCCCTTGCCTCAAAAAATAAACCTTTAAGCGACTTATTATACCATATATTCCGAAACTGTTGCGCTGTCAACTGGCCTGCCAAAATAGTAGCCCTGCGCATAAGTGCAACCAATACTCTTTAATAATTCAACATCATTGCCCGTTTCGATGCCCTCGCACAAAACAGAAATATTGTTAGCTTTTGCAATTTCAATAATTTTGCTTGCAATTTGCCTGTCCTTTTCGTTTTTGACAATGGCAATGCCCGCCTCTCGTGAAAATGTAAATTGATTGCATCTCACTTTTGCCAAATTTTCTAAATTGCAATATTTTACAGTCAAATCTTCTATCGCCACTACAAAATCATTTTCTTGCAAAATTTTAATAAGTTTGTTGCAATAATCATAGTTGTTAAAAAATATTTCTTCAGTAATTTGAATTTGCAACTCGTTATTATCCAAATTATATTTGTTTACGGTGTTAATTAACAAGTTTAAAAAGTTTTTATTTAACAAAATATCCTCGCTAAAGTTAACAGAAACCGGCAACACGCTTAAATTATTATTTTTCCATGTTTTAATGTCTGCGCAAACTTTGTTAATTACCCACGCATCAATATCTTGCATACAGCCAAATTTATCTGCCAAATACAAAAATTTGTTTGGAGCAATAATGCCGTGTTTTGCGTGTTTCCAGCGGATAAACGCCTCCAATCCCACCATAAAGCCTTGCTCTAACTGCACCTTTGGTTGATAAAAAAGCGTAAATTCATTTTCAGCAAGCGCGCGTGTAAAATCTTCGCTAACTAAATTTAAATCGTTTTCAATTTTAATTTTTTGCAAATCGTTAGTTTTTTTTGTGGGTTGCGCATTAAAGCCAGAAAGCAACTCCGCCTTTTCTAGTTCATCTAACAAATCTTCTGCTTTTTCCTCTGCCTTTTTGCCATCATTATAGTAATCGGCAAGGTTCACTTGCTTTGCATTTTCTGCTTCTGACAAGTTGTCTGCTTGTTGCGCCTGTTTCATGTTGCAACAGCAACTATCCTCTGTTGCGCACTCTGTTGCATTACTCTCTGTTTTGCTAAACTCTGTTGCGTTAGCGCCTGCATTATTTTTATTAAAACTGTTGCAAATGTTGGTTTCATCTTTAGCGCAAGGCTTAGTTACATCGCAATTTTTAATGCCAACGCAAGCTTTATCACTGTTTTCACAACTGCATTTTTCAACATTGCAATCTTTTTTGTTTTTTATATTTGCTATACAAAAGCCTACATCGACGCCTGCAATAGCAACTGCAATCAATGCTAAATAATCATATTTAGTTTTAACACTAACTACTACCGCAATAACAAACAAAAATGTCGCTATTACTAAATTAATGATATATGTTATCAAACATTTTTTACTCATACTACAATCCTACCTTAGTCTTATTTTAAAGCATTTTAACAAATTTTGCAACAATTAAAAAAAATATTTTTAATTATGTCTAAAATTGTCTATTGCAATTTTTAAAAAATTAGATTATAATATATTTGTTATAATCTATTCTTTTATATATGGGGGATTTATGAACATACAAAAGCTAACTGAAGCAGGCGTCAATTACAACAGTGGGATTGAGCGCTTTATGGGCAATAATGAACTTTATGAAACAGTATTAAAAGCGTTTTTATCTGATAAGGAATTTTTAAATGCAACTGAAGCGTATGAAAACCACGATTTTGATACGATGTTTAAGGCGTTGCACACCCTTAAAGGCATTGCAGGCAGTTTAAGCATTGACAACCTTTTTGTGCAAACAAGCAAAGTTGTAGCAATTTTGCGCAAGCAAGCCGAAGGCGATTTGGAAAGCGAATTTTCTTTAGTTAAAAAACTTTATAATATAGCATTTACAAATATCCAAAGCGCATTAAAGGAGTAGTAATGCAAAAAAAGTCGATGTTGGTCGTTGATGACGTTGTCATTAATAGATTACTGTTACAAGAAATTTTTAAAGGCGATTTTAACATTTTCCTTGCGGAAAATGGTTTAGTTGCGTTAAATATTTTAAAGGAACAAGATATTGATATTATTATCCTTGATGTAATTATGCCCGTGATGAACGGATATGAGGTTTTAGCCGTTTTACAAAAAGACAAAAAGCTTGCAGAAATTCCTGTTGTTGTGGCTACAAGTATGTCCGATGTCGAAAACGAAGTTAAAGTGCTAGAACTTGGCGCAACTGACTTAATTACTAAGCCTTTTGATTCTAAGGTTATTAAAAGGCGTGTTCAAAATATTATTGAAAAATGCGAAGTGGAAAAAGTTAAAATCGAAAACTTGGTTTTAAAACAAGAACAGCAAGCGCAAATTAGGCTAAAAGCCATTATGGAAAATATGCTTAATAGTGTTGTGCTAATTGAATGTTCAGATGATTTTGAAATTTTGTATAAAAATAAAGCCTATTACAACTTGATTGGCGTTGATGAAAACAACTACAATGAAAACAACGATGTACTGCTACAAAAAATGTTAAGCACCCAAAAATTGGATTTTTTAAAGCACGTTAAATCTGTTTTAGAAAGGGAAAAAAGCTACACATATGAGTGGCGTTTGCTTTTGGAAAACGACGTTGTTTTGTGGCTTAAATTAAATTTTACCAAGTTTAATTATATTGAAAACAAGCACCCGGTTATTCTTTTAATGTTAACCGATATTACTAAGGAAAAAACTGCCGAACTTAATTTAAAATTTAGAGCTGACCACGATGTTTTAACCGAAATTTACAATCGTGAAACCTTTTATCGTGAAACAGAAATTATGATAAAAGCTAGCCCTAAAACCAAGTTTTTGTTAATAACTTCTAATATCGAAAAATTTAAAATTATTAACGATTTATTTGGCGTGCGTTTTGGCGATAATATCTTAAAAAAATACGCCAAAATTTTGCAACAACATATTTTAGGGATTGGCACTTATGGCAGGTTGGATTCTGACCACTTTGCGTTGTGCATACCCAAAAAAACCTTGACAAACAAAAAAATTGATGCGCTAATTGGCTCGTGGATTGTCGAAATGCAAATTAACTATCCGCTAATTATCAAATATGGTCTGTACGAAATTATCGATACCAATATGCCTATCAACAAAATGTGCGATATGGCAAATTTAGCTATTCAAAAAATCAAGGGCAATTACATTCAACATTTTGCATTTTACAATGAAGATATGTTAAAATTGATGATGGAAGAACAAGAAATTGTTAACAAATTTAATGATGCGCTAAAAAATAAAGAATTTGTTGTTTACTTTCAGCCAGTCTACTCTGTTTCGACAAATATGCCAATTAGCGCAGAAGCGTTAATCAGATGGAAACAGCCCGATGGTAGCTTGCTATCTCCCGCCAAATTTATTCCTATCGCCGAAAAAAATGGCTTTATCACAAAAATTGATTACTTTGTTTGGGATTATGTTTGCAAGTTTTTGTCGCAACGCATAAAAGCAAACAAGCCTATTACCCCTATTTCTGTCAATGTTTCTAGGCTAAATTTGTACAATCCTAACTTGGTTAATGATATTTTAGCTATCACGCAAAAATATAATATCACGCATAATTTAATAAAATTTGAAATTACTGAAAGCGCCTACACCAGTAACCCCGAAATTATGCAAAAATTTATTGCGCAAATGCACAAGCTAAATTTTGAAATTTTAATGGACGATTTTGGCAGTGGTTACAGCAGTCTAAATATGCTAAAAGATTTGCACGTTGACTACTTAAAAATTGATATGAAGTTTTTATGCGATTTAGAAAAATCATCTCGTGCCGGTTGCATTTTAATATCAATCTCACGCATGGCAAAATGGTTAAAACTTCCTATTATTTATGAGGGAGTTGAAACCGTTAACGAAATTAATTTTTTAAAAAGTATTGGTTGCGAACGCATTCAAGGCTACTACTTTTCGCCACCGGTTTCTGTTAGCGCATTTTCAATTTTAATCAATAATATTATACAAATTCCACTTGTGGCAAACTCAATTACCCCTTCTTTAATAGATTTTGATTATCTGTTTAATGGCAACAACTTTGTCGCTAAGTTTTTTGATTCAGTAAATTTTGGCATTGCCTTTTATGAATATAGCGATGAAACGTGCGAGTTAATTCGCTCCAATTCTGCCTTTAACACGCTGTTTACAACTGCTTCAACTTTAGCAAACAACAACGTATTAAAATTGATGAACAAGGAAGAATTAAAGCAGTTTAACAACGCTGTCATTACCGCAAGACAAACCTGCAAGCCAAGTGAATTTATACACAAAAAAATCACGGCTAGTGGCATAGCAATCACATTGCGTGTGGCAATAAGTATTTTGGGCAGTCTTGATGATAAGCACATTCTATGTGTCGTTATAAACGATATTAACACAACAAATTACAAATTGCCAACAACCGAAACTAAGGCAATTAAGCTTGCCATTTCTGAGCATAAATTGCAAAGCTATATGCCAACTTTTTTATCAATGTTTGCCGATATTATCGAAATTGATTTTGATACTAACGACCTTAAAGTGTTGTACACTCATTACGGAGATAAAGCTAACCTCAACAAATCACGCAACTTTAGTGCAACGCTTGAACATTGGATTAAAATGTTTTTGCACCCCGAAGATGCGACTAATTTTTACAATTATATTAAAAAAATCCCACTAAATGACGCTACCTCTCCCGAAAACTTTCAATATCGTATTGTTGTTAACGGCGCTGTTACTTGGATGTCTTTTTCCTCTGCAAATATCGAAAAAAATAAATATTTGTGCTACTCTAAAGAAATTACTAAAGAAAAAGAATTTACAAAAATTCTTCAGCAAAACGCCTCGTTGCAACACGAAAATTTTGAAAAGGCACGCTATCAAATTATTGTTGAAAGCAGTAATATGATTGTTATGGAGTGGGATATCGTTAACGACAATTTTTACCGCTCTAAGGGCTTTGAAAAATATGCAATTTGCTATGAGCAACCTAACGAATTGTTTAATGGAAAAGCAAATCTTAGCGTAGTTCATTCCGAAGATGTTGGCTTGTTAAACAAGTTTATTAGCGACAGCAAAGACACTCTTGTTAAAACAATTACCAAAACTTTAAGGCTAAAAACAACAAACAACACTTATGAATGGTGCAGGCTTTTGGGCAACTTTATTTGCAATGAACAGGGTAAAAGAGTGCGCATAATTGCCACAATTACCAACATTGATAAAGAAATTAAAGCGCAAACAGAAATTAGAAAAGCCAACGCTCTACTAAATTCTATTTCGGACAATATTTTTGGTGGCATTGGCATTTTTGAGATTATTGGCGCTACAACTCGTGCAACCTACCTCAACGCCGGTTACTACAAAATGTTGGGCTACAAAAACAAAGAAGATTTTGGCGCGCACGCAATAAACACAATAAAAGATATGCACCCAGAGGATATTGACACCGTGCTAGATAGCATCGAAAAATCAATTCAAACAAAAAAACCAATCACTTTTACTTATCGTGCTAAGCAAAAAAGTGGCAATTACATTTGGATAAAAGCGCTAACAACCTATCAAGAAATGTCGCAAGAAGGTAACCCAATTTTGCTTTCAATTTTAATTGATACAACGCAAGAAACACAAAATTCTAGGCTACTTACAGAGGCTACTAACACCCTAAATAGCATTATGGATAACTTGCCAATGGGCATTGTCATTGTAAAATTAGTTAGTAATAATGCGCTTATTTTGTACGCAAGCGAACAAACTTACTCAATAGTTGGCTATTCAAAATTGTATATGCGCAATATTATTGACAATAAATTGCCTGTTCAATTTTTAAAAGTTCACGATGTAAATGGCGTTTCTATCAAAAATTACTTGCCTCAACACGGCGTTTTTGATTTCAATTTTGAACATATAAAACCCGCAAACGGCAAAAAGGTTTGGCTTAATGTCGCAGGCAAAGTTGTTGAAACAAACAAAGCTGAAAGTATAATATATGGCGTTATATCCGATGCAACTGATAGCATTACACAACAAAAAGAAAATATGAAAATGCAAGAATTGTACAAGATGATTATTCGTGAGGCGCATATGTTTGTGTTTGATTATGACGTCGAAAAAGATGTTTTATCCTACTCTATGCAAGACTATGAGCAAACAAATAAAGTCAAAAAAATTGCTTCTTTCCGCAATAAATTAGCGCATTTAACAACGATACACCCAGATGATATAGGCGCATTTTATAATATAATTTCTGAAGGCGCAAAAAAACCAATTTCTGGGCAACAAGATTTCCGCGCAAAATTTGGCAACAAAGAATATAGATGGCATAAAGGCTTTTACAAAAGCATATCCGATTCTACCG
>JAVVTM010000050.1:0-9453 GCA_036653655.1 Clostridia bacterium
CTAAAGCTTTTTGCTTTCTGTATTAATAGTTTTGCTTATGTTTTAAAGCTTTTTGCTTGTATTGTAAAACTTTTGCGATTATTTAGTTTAATTTTTTTAAAGTTTTTGCGCTCGCCCGAAAAACCTGTGTTTTACTCAATATTTTGCACTTGTTCGCGTATCTTTTCTATTTCGTTTTTAAGCATTACAACGCAATTACTAATTTCGATATCGTTGCACTTAGAACCAATGGTGTTGGTTTCCCTATTCATTTCTTGCACAATAAAATCTAGCTTTTTGCCAACAATTTCTTCTTCCTTAATTATACTACAAAAATGCTTAATATGACTATATAATCTTAACAATTCTTCATCAATACCAATTTTATCTGCAAAAATGGTAATTTCTGTTAAAATGCGTTGTTCATCATAGTTTTCGCCAACGGCTTCCCTCAATTTGTCAACAAGTTTTTCCTTGTGCTCGGCAATAACAAGTGGCGCTTTTGCGTTAACAACATCAACTGTGGCTTTAATTTCTGCCACTTTTTTAAGCAAATCGTCCTTAATCATACCGCCCTCGATAGTTTTCATTTGCATAATATTTTTTAACGCCTCATCAAGTGTTGCTTTTAACAAATTTAACAACACATCTTCATCTTCCTCGGTTTCATCAAAAACTACAACATCGGGTATTTTCATCAAGCTTGACACGCTAAAATCGTTGTTTATATTGTTTTGTTCGCTCAACGCATTTGCCACTTCTATATATTTTTTTGCTAAAGCGTAATCAATTTTAAAATTTGTTTTTTCGGCGCGCAAATCTTGATAATTTATGTAAATATCAAGATGACCACGGGTTACGCTAGTTTGTATTTGCTTGCGAATTATATCCTCTGCAAAACTAAAGCTCTTTGGCATTTTAAAGTTTAAATCTAAAAAACGATGGTTAACCGCTTTTAATTCTATCGTCAATTTTCTATCTTGATTTTCCACAATGCCTTTGCCATAACCTGTCATACTTTTCATAGTTTTCTCCTATATAATTCATCAGCTTTTATTTTTAAAATTAGTTCCGTTTTGTCCGCTTTAACTAAAATTGGTTGTCCCAAACAAATTGTGCCAATTACCGTGCCTTTAACGCCACTTTTACTTAAGCTATCAAGCGCTTTTTGCGGTTCATTTGTGGTTATTAGCAAGCTGCCGCTAGACATCAAACCAAACGCATCAATACCTAATGTTTTGCAAATATCTTTTGTGGCTTGCATTAGTGGCAACTTATCTTCAAAAATTGTTGCGCCCACCTGTGAACGCGCGCAAACCTCTGCCAATGCCCCTGCAATACCGCCTTCCGTTATGTCGTGCATACAACTAATATTAAGCTTTTGGCACGCTAAACTTTCTGCCTTGACACTAATTTTTGAGTTTAAACTTTTTAATTGCTCTGTTTGCTTTGCCGTTAAATTTAATTTATTTTTGTTGTTTTGCC
Organism: Clostridia bacterium; assembly: GCA_036653655.1. Taxonomy (GTDB): domain Bacteria; phylum Bacillota; class Clostridia; order Christensenellales; family UBA3700; genus JAVVTM01. Next base: position 1,465 of record JAVVTM010000050.1, read on the forward strand.
ACAAAATCAAACTGCCCTCAAGCCCCAAATCTTTTGTTACAATAACGCTATCGCCCACTTGTATTTTTGCATTGCTAATGGCTTTTGTTGTTTTACCAAGCATAGTAACCGAAACAATAATACGGGTTACGGCGCTAGAAAACTCGGTATGACCGCCAACAATATCAATATCCAAACTTTTTGCCGTAACATTTGCCTCGTTAATAACCTCGGCAATTTGCTCAACAGTGGCGTTTGGTGGCGCAATAACAGTTAATGTGCAAGCAAAAGGCTCGCCTCCGCTTGCGTAAATGTCGTTTGCGTTAATATGCACAGCAAGTTCGCCCACGCTCAAACATTCGCTTGTAATTGGGTCGGTAGTAACAAGCAACAAACTATCACAGCCAATAACTGCGCAATCTTCGCCAACATTGCTACCTAACAAAACTTCACTTCGAGTTGATTTTAACTCGCTTAAACATTTTTTAAGTTCCTCATTAGACAATTTGCCTTCTCTCATACTGCTATTTTAGCATAAATAATAAAATTTTTCAATTATAATAATATACATATAATAAAATTGTTATTTATTTTATCATTTCCAAAAAAGTTTGTTCATCAATTATTTTAATGCCCAACTTTTGCGCCTTTTCAAGTTTACTGCCAGCTTCTTCGCCTGCAACAACCAAATTAACGGTTTTAGAAATGCTTTCCGCCACTTCGCCACCCAAATTTTCAATAATTTCTTTTGCTTGGCTTCGCTTGTAATTTTGCAAACTGCCCGTTAAAACCACTGTTAATCCGCTAAAACTGCCTGTTTTTTCCTCAACTTCTTTAACGCTAATAAATTGCAACAAGGCTTGAAGTTGCGCCATTTTAACATCGTTATGAAAGTAATTTACAACGCAATCTGCCATTACTTCGCCAAAATCTGCCACTTGCAAAATTTCCTCTTTGGTGGCGCTTTTAAGTTTATCTATGGTGTCAAATTTTTTAGTTAATTCTCTCGCCGATTTTTTGCCAATATTTTCAATGCCCAATGCAAAAACTAGCCTATCAAGTGTGGTGGTTTTGCTGTTTTCAATTGCAGATAAAACATTGCCAATTTTTTTATCTTTATAGCCCTCAACGCCTTCAAAATCTTCCTCGGTTAGTTGGTAGATATCCGCAGGTATTTTTACATTTTTTAAGGTGTGCAAAAGCTCTAATGTCTTTTCGCTTAAGCCCTCTAGGTTCATTGCTTCTTTTGCGCAAAAATGCTCCAAGCTCGCAATAATTGAAGGCGCGCAATCTTTGTTGCTACAATATAAAAATGCGCCTTTTTTAACCACCTCACTGCCACATTCTGGGCAAACGCTTGGCAATTCAATTTCTTTACTGTTTTGATTGTGGCTTGCAACGCCCAAAATTTCGGGGATAACATCGTTGGAACGCCTAATAAAAACTCTGCTATTAATTTTAATATCCTTGCGTTTAATTTCACTTGCGTTGTTTAAAGTGGCGCGCCTTACCGTTACACCGCCCAAATCAATCGGCTCTAAAATAGCCAATGGGTTAAGCTTGCCCGTACGGCTAACCTGCCAAATAACATCGTTTAAGACTGTTGTAACTTCCTCCGCTTTAAACTTAAAAGCCATTGCCCAACGAGGAAACTTTTCTGTATATCCTAAAATTTCTCTGTAACTATCCTCATTAATTTTAATCACAGCGCCATCAATTAAAAAATCTAAATTATCTCTTTTTTGCTCAATTTGCATTAAGCAATTTTCCAACTGTTGCAAGTTGCGCACAACCTCAAAATAATCGCTAACAAAAAAGCCGTTTTCCTTTAAAAATTGCCTCATTTCGGTTTGGCTTGCAATATTTTTGCCCTCAATATATCCAACATTGTAACAAATAACATCAAGTTTTCTGCCTGCGGTAACTTTTGGATTTAAATTTCTTATTGCGCCAGCCACTGCATTACGCGCATTTTTTAATGGTTCTTTTGCGGTTTTATTAAAATTTTCTAGCACAGAAAGGCGCATAATACCCTCGCCTTGCACCTCACATTTGTTTTTAAAAGGAATAGTAAGCGGTACATTTTGTATGGTTTTAACTTGCGCTGTAACATCTTCGCCCACAACGCCATTGCCCCTTGTAGCGGCGTTAACTAAAACGCCATCATCATAGGATAAATTGATTGTTAAACCATCAAATTTGTACTCAACACACGCCTCTGGAAACTTGCCCACTGCCTTTTCTGCGCGGGACTGCCACTGCTCAATTTCCCCAATAGTTTTGCACTTGTCCAAACTGTACAACCTATGCTTATGCGTATAAGTATTAAACATTTTTAAGGGTTCGCCACCCACTCTATTTGTTGGCGAATTTGGTAGGATAAAGCCTGTTTCACGCTCTAATTGTAGCAATTCATCATACAACGCATCATATTCTACATCAGCCACTGTTGGGCTATCTAGTTCATAATATTCTTTAGCGTATTGGTTAAGTTTTTCAACCAATTCCTCCATTCTACTCATAACTACCTCATTAATTTTTATAAAATATGCTACTTAACTTCTATTGGAGCTAATCGCAAATTAAATTCTTTTACGCCCAATTTTTCAAATTTTATAGTTGCATTTTCGCCATCAACACTCAAAATTATACCCTCGCCATATCGTTTGTGCATTATTACTGTGTTTGGTAAAAATTTAGAAATATCTTTTTGGTTTGCGCTTTCTCGCTTGGTTGAAACATTATTTAAAAGCATTTCAATTGATTTTCCAAAATCAATAGGCTTGCGTTCTGCCGAATATTCCATAACTGGCGCAACTTCTGGCATTAATCCAGCCTCTTTAATAAACCTGCTTGCAAAATTACATTCCCTTTTGCCAAACCTAAAACGGCTGTTTGTATTGGTAAAAAATAGCCTTTCTTTTGCCCTTGTAATTGCAACGTACATAACACGGCGCTCCTCCTCCAAATCGGACAAACTATCTTTTGCCCGTGAAGAAGGAAAAATGCCCTCCTCAAGCCCAATAATAAACACACACTTAAATTCTAGCCCCTTTACAGCGTGAATTGTTGCCATTAAAATGCAATCTTTTGCCTCCTCATCGGTATCTGATGAAAGCGAAATATTTTGCAAATATTCATCAAGTGAAGCCTCTGGGTTTAGCTTGCAATACTCGGTTACTGCAGAAATAAACTCATCAATATTTTCTAATTTGTTCAAATCATCACTCTTATCTTTGTCATATTCGGTTTCAAAATTAATTTCTTCCACCATATAAGGAACAAAATCTTTAAAACTCATATTGGTATTAGCGTTAATTAGCTTTACAAGCAAGTTTTTAAACACGGCAATTTTGTTAATTATCCCACTGCCTAAAACTGCGTTTTGCTCGATATTTAAAATAGCGTCAATCAAATCTTCATTGGCAAACTTGCAGTAATCCAACAGTTTTTCCACCGCTGTATCGCCAATTGCTCGCTTGGGAAAATTGATAATGCGAAGCAAACTTTCCTTATCCTTAGGGTTGCTAATAACTCGCAAATAAGCAAGCACATCTTTAATTTCTTTTCGCTCGTAAAACTTGAAGCCACCATAAATTTTGTATGGCATACCATACATATTTAGCTTGTCCTCAAAAATTCGTGTTAAACTGTTAACCCTTGTTAAAATTGCAAAATCGCTTGCCTTATAACCATTATATTTAATCAAACCATCAATTTCACTCAAGACAAAATCTGCCTCGGCACGCTCATCATAGGTGTTTTTGTACTCCACCTTAACGCCAGCTTGGGCGTTTGTAATTAGCGTTTTGCCCATACGTGTAAGATTGTTTGCAATAACCTTGTTTGCGCAATCCAAAATATTTGCCGTACTGCGATAGTTGCGTTGCAATTTATAAAGTTTACAATTAGGAAAATCTTTTTTAAACTTCATTAAATTGTCAGCGTCTGCGCCACGCCAACCGTAAATGCTTTGGTCATCATCGCCAACAATAAAAATATTGCCGTACTTTTTGCCAAGCAAATTAACAAGCAAATATTGAATTTTGTTTGTATCTTGAAATTCATCAATATGAATATATTTAAACCTTTCTTGATATTTTTGTAAAACTTCGGGGCATTTTAAAAACAACTTAATTGCCAAAACCAACAAATCATCAAAATCTAGCGCATTGCTTTTTAACAGTTCTTCTTCGTAACGATTGTACACTTCAATAATCAAATCTGCCCTTTCGTTATCCAATATTTGCGCATATTGGGTGGGGTTTTTAGCGCAGTTTTTAGCGTTGGAAATGTGCCACCTTACTGTTTGCTTAAAAGTTTTTTCCTCAATTTGCATCGCCTTTAAAATTCTTGCAACAACTTTGTCGCTATCGCTATCGGTGTAAATTGTAAAATTTTTGTTGTAGCCCAATTTATCAATGTCGTAACGCAAAATCCTACTGCAAAAAGAGTGAAAAGTAGAAACCCACAAGCCACTTGCTACCGCAACTTGTTCAATCCTCTGTTGCATTTCTCGAGCGGCTTTGTTTGTAAAAGTGATTGCCAAAATATTATAAGGCGAAACACCTTTTTGTATCAAATTTGCAATCCTATATGTAAGCACACGAGTTTTGCCCGAACCAGCGCCAGCCAAAACCAATACTTGACCTTCTGTATCTTGTACAGGTAAAATTTGTTCCTCGTTTAATAAATCTTTTAATTCGTACATCATTCTTCCTTTTGTTTTAATTATTATATCAAACTTAACCATAAAAGTAAATTGACATTACACCAAAACAAAAAAAAGTATTTTAAGTTACTCTAATTTTAGTAGAGTAAATTTTGTAAAAATATTATTTCAAAAAAATAACTTTTACAAATAAAAATTATTTCATCATATTATCGCAAAAAAATAACTTTTACAAATAAAAATTATTTCATCACATTATTGCAAAAAAATAACTTTTACAAATAAAAATCATTTCATCATATAATTGCTATAAAGTATTTTTGCCCGTAACTCATTGTACAAACTAGCAAGCTGTAAAATGTATTTTTGTCTTGCAGTTTCGTTAAGATTATTAAAATATTCAACATTCATAATTTGTGCGATAGGGTTAACAATATTATCCGCCCTAATCGCTTGAAGCATGCGTGGTAAAAGCTCTTTATCTTGATAAATTAGCATAGATTTGCAATCGAATTGCATACTAACGCTATTTGTAGTAAAACTTTCACAATCATTAAAATTACCTAACCTCTTTTTTGCTTGTTTTGCCTTAAATTGCAATGTACTGTTGTTCATAATTTTATACCTCTGTTGATTATTGTACAATATTATTTTCAAAATTGCAATAGATATTTACAGATAAAACCTAAGAATTATGGGGAATTTTAAAAAAATAGATAAAATTATTTTGAATTTTGTAAAAAAATCATTCAAATTAAAAAAGAATTTCAAACCTAAACGCCCGAGGTATAACTTTTTAGAATAAAATTGTTGATATTTGCCATAATTTAAAACTAAATATATATAATTTTTTTGATATTTTGCAGTTTTTACAACATTTTATACTATTTAATTATAACTTCAGTTTTATTGTCAATTAATTTAAAAAAAATGCAAACAATTTGATTGCTTTTGCAGTTAAAAACAAAAAAATTGCCACAATATTTTAATAATAATCAAATTTTTTTTGTTATTTAAAATGCGACAATATTTCTTCTTTTAAAATGCGGCTAAATTAAAAAAAGAACAACCAAAATTGGTTGTTCTCTTATGTTTTAAGTTTTTTAACTAGCTAAATAATTAATTATTGTAGCTATTTTTAATAACTTAGGCTTTAAACTAGCCCAAACTATTATTATAACTAAACTACTAAAAACTCAAATTATTGCTGTACGCTGTTAATTTTGATAAATTAAGCTTTGTACATTCTTTTTTTAGCAGCTTCTGCCTTTTTCTTTCTTTTTACGCTTGGCTTTTCGTAATATTCTTTACGACGTATATCGCCAACAACGCCATCTCTTGCACATTTGCGTTTAAAACGACGTAATGCGCTATCTAATGATTCGTTTTCACCTACACGAACTGTTGACATCTTCTCACCTACTTCCCTAACGGTTAATTTACTATATACTATCTAATTTTTTGTTGTTTGTCAAGAGATTTTACCCTTTAATGTGTTTTTTATTGCAATTTTAATTTATTGTGTTTTATTTTTAATATTTTTGTTTTTCCTAGTAATTTTTGTCAATGCTTTTTCAATAATTTTTTCTTAATAATTTGCAATTTTAATTTTTTGTGTACTTTTAATATTTTATATTATTCACAATATATTTTTGTATTTTATTTTTAATATTTTTCAATAATTCATAATATATTTTTGTGTTTTATTTTATAATCTTTTTTTTGGTTTAAATTTAGCACATTTTTTCTTGCAATTTTTCGCCACCCAAAATATGAATATGCAAATGTTCCACACTTTGACACGCATATGCGCCCTTATTTGAAACCAATCTAAAGCCCTCTTGCAAGCCCAATTGTTGCGTTAATGTGCCAAGTTTTTTAATGCATTTTGCCATAATTTGCGCTTGTTGTTCTGTCATATCAATAATATTTGCAAAATGTTGTTTTGGCAACAGCAACAAATGTATTTTAGCTTGTGGCGCAATGTCTTTAATAATTAACATATCTTCATCTTCATAAACCTTGCTAGAAGGAATTTCGCCTTTAATTATTTTACAAAAAATACAATCATTCATTAATAACCTCTCCTTTTAACACGCAATCTGCGCTAAAATCTAAAATTTTTACAGTTACAATTTCATTAATTTTTGCATTGCCAACAACGCTCACCCTAATGTAATTTTCGCTGTACCCTTGCATTATACCATCAATTTCTTCTTCAATCAACACTGACAAATTTAAATTTACAAATTTTTTCAAATAATCTTGTCGCATAACTTTTGCAACTTGTTCCGCTTTAGCGCATCTTTCTATTAAAATTTCTTTAGGCAAAACCTTTAATTTGCTAGCTTTTGTGCCCTCGCGCTTAGAATATCCAAAAATATGCATATCGGCAAATTGCGCTTTTTTTATAAATTGTAGTGTTTGCTCAAAATTTTGTTGAGTTTCGGTTGGATACCCACAAATTAAATCGGTAGTAATTGCCGCCATAGGAAAATATTTGCGTATTAAGCAAACTTTTTGAAAATATTCTTGCGCAGTGTAATGTCTGTTCATAGCTTTTAGCACATCATCACAACCACTTTGCAAACTCAAATGAAAATGCGGACAAAAACACTTCAAATTGCTAAGACTGCTTAAAAAGGCATCATCAATAAGGCTTGCCTCAAGCGAACCTAGCCTTATGCGTGCGTTAATATCCTTTAGCGCCACAAACAAATCGGCAATGCCAGCGCCAAAATCTTTGCCATAAGAGGAAATATCAATGCCAATTAAAACAATTTCGCTTGCAACTTTTTGTTGTTGCTGGCACTCCTCAACAACGCTTGCAATGCTTCGGCTTCGGCTTCTGCCACGCAAATATGGAATAAGGCAATAACTGCAAAAGTTGTTGCAACCATCTTGAATTTTGACATACGCCCTATTGCGTGTGTTTTGCGAAAACAAATTGTCCTCATAAACGCATTGTGGCGGTGTAATTTCCACACCAAAACTATCAATTTTGTTAACCAAATCCATTTTAGAAAAAACGCCTTTGACAAATGTAACGTTAGGTTTGGTGGCAAACTGCTTGCTGTTAAACTGCGATGCGCAACCACAAACCAAAACTTTTGCGCTAGCGTTAAATTTTAAACATCTTGCAACGCATTGCCTAGATTTTCGCTCGGCTTCGTTTGTTACAGCGCAAGTGTTGATAATGTAGCAATCGGCAAATTCCAAATTTTCACTAACTTCAAACCCTTTGGCAAGCAACGCTTTAACCAAGCTATCCGCCTCGTACTGGTTAACCTTGCACCCCAAATTGTAAACAACAATTTTTTTAATTGCGTTTGACATCA
>JAVVTM010000051.1:0-9428 GCA_036653655.1 Clostridia bacterium
ATTGTAATGGTAACTATTTTTTTATATTTATTATTATAAGAGTAACTATTTTTTTTATGTTTATTATTATAAGTGCAACTAATTTTATTTAATATTATTATTGTACAGTAACTAATTTTTTTATATTTATTATTATAAGTGTAGCTAAATTTTTGTTATCCATTTTAACTGGGTTTGATGGCTTATTGCCCTTTCGTTATCGCTTTTAACCAATTTTGGTGGCTTTTTGCTTTTTCCCCCTTTTAAAATGCTTTTTATTTTGACTTTGGCTCGAAAGGAGAATTTATTAAGACATCATTAAAATACAAACTGAACGAACATTTTAAGAAATGCGCAGCCTTTTCACTCATAATAATGCGTGAAAGATAAATTTCAAAATATTCCATTACAGAAGAAGAGTCTTCCATATAGAATTTAGATTTTATGATGCGCTCATCAGCGTCAATCATAACAATGTTTTTTTTGATAGAAAAATTTACTCTATCGTGGATATCTTTTGGGTCAAAATTGTCAAGTTTTACCCTTGTTTTGTGCGCATCGCTTTTGTCGGCGATAACAAGCGCAGCCCCTACATTGTTGACAACCGAACCAATTTCTTCCTCGTGGTTGCCAATTGCGGAACAAACGGTAATAACTTCTTCTATGCTCATACCTAGGCGTTTTAGCAAGTCGTATACTATTAAACTGCTGTTTACGCCGTGATTGTGCCTATTAAAGATGTTGCCAATATCGTGAAGATAACCCGCAATTTTAGCAAGTTCAACTTCCCTTTCAGAATAGCCCAATTCCTGCAAAATTTTGCCCGCCGTATACGAAACATATGTTGCGTGCCTAATGCCGTGCTCGGTGTATTGCATTGCCGTTAAAACATCGCCCGAACCTTTTATCAACGCTTTAACCTCATCATTATCTCTTACTTGTTCAAATGTTAACATAACTACCTCTTTATTTAATGTTAAATGTGTTTGTATTTGTTTTTATTTGTAAAATATTTGTGTTTAATATAATACTTGCTTACAGTTTATTTTACAAAGTATTTGTTTTTATTTGTAAAATATTTGTGTTTATTATAATACTTGTTTACAGTTTATTTTACAAAGTATTTGTTTTGTATTTGCTAAATATTTATTTGTTAATTTGCCCAATATTATTTGTTAATTTGCCCAATATTTATTTGTTAATTTGCGTAATTTTTTAATTGCTAGCAATGCGCAACGCTAATTTGCGCTTTTATATGCCATCAATGCGCTCTAGATAGCTATTAAATGTTTTTTTATTTATATCCATTATACTACAAATTGCGTCAATATCTTTAAAAATATCGTTTTTTGCTAGTTTAAAAAGCAAAACGCCTGCTAAAGCATTTTCGTTTTTAAAGGTATTTTGCGTATCTTTTGTAGCTAAAACCACCTTGTTAAACACATTAAAAAGCTTTTCCTCAAACTCAAGTGAAGTTAGGCTTGCATTTGCTATCGCAATGATATAAGCGCTTTTAAAAACTTTTGGCAACTCCTCAAAGTTGTCAGATATTTTTGGCGCAATCTTAATTAATGCGCTATCCACCACAACATTTAATGTTTGCTTAATATTATAGCCAAAAATCGCTTTAATTAATATCAACTGCATAACTTTATCAATATATGTGTATTTTGTCAGCATTGATTTTAAAAACTCTTGCGTTTTGTCATAACTTTTTATTAAATAACTGCATAATTCTTGCGCTTCGTGATATTTTTGCGTGCCAAAAAACCAAGTAACAATCATTTTAGTATCGCAATCTTGCGCCAACTCATTTGCAATGTCAATTTTTTTTGCCACTGCGTTGTGGATAAAATCTAGGTTTTCTTGCGCAATATCCTCGGGTATGCCATAATCTTCAAACAAACACAGTTGTTTTTTATAGCCGTTTTCCTCTTTAATTTTAAAGGCTTTTAAGTAAAAATACGCTGGCGCATAATCGCCATACATCGCAAGTTGTTGCCGTGCAATGGCAATCGCTTTTTTATCTTCGCCTTTATTATAATATAAAATGGCTAAATATGTATTTAACTCTATATCATATGGATTATCTTTAATTTGTGGCAACAAAAGTTCTATCGCTTTGTCATACAAAAAACACTCGTTAAAGCAGTTGCACAGCTCCAAAACCTCATCAAGATTGGCTGGTTTTGCATTTAGTAAAACATTTTTAATAATTTCTTCTTGCTTGTAGGCTTGCAACCCTTTTGTAACAGAAAAAAGTTTGCTCCAAACAAAAATATTTGTGGGGGCAATTTCAATAATTTTGTTAACATAATTTAACGCCTCATCATTTACCGAAAGCTTGTATAACGCAAAGGCAAGGTTTGCATAATCCTCAACGCTCAACTCGCTTTTTATGGATACAAACTTGTAAAGTTCCACTGCGTTTGCATACTGTTGCGACTCCATTAACGCATTTGCATAATTTAAATAAAAAACTTTTTCGTCATCTTTTTTTAAAACCCTAAAATCATCTATGGTTAAGCAAAAATCTTTTTCCTCAACGCTAATTTCTATATCGCTATAATTTGAAATTTCGTTCATATATTTTGCCAAATAGTAACTTGCAATTTCTGGTTTGTTATCATCGGTGTAATTTTGCGCCAAATTCATAAACAAATTTGTTTCAAACTCTTTTGATAAGGTTTTATTTTTAGAAATAATTTCAAAAAGCACATTGTTTGCTAAAGTGGTGTTGCCAATTTGCTTGTAAAACTGCGCCAAAGTTACAGCGTAATCATTTTTTTTGTTATCGCTTTGTTCAATAGCCCTTTTACACAGCCTAATTGCATCACTATAATTGCCAACACTTGCCTTTTGTTTGGCAATTTTAATGTAACTTTCTGCTTGTTGTTTAAACTTTAAAATTCCGCTCACCGTTATCCCTCAAAACCCTCAACATTAACTATTTATGCCCTTATTTGGCAAAAATATCATCAATATCCTCTTTATTAAAAGTGTAGTTTGCGCTACAATATTGGCACAAAACCTCAATTTTGCCCTGCTCCTCTAAAATGGAATAGGCTTCCTTTTTGCCTAGCCCACAAATAAGATTTTTAATGCTTTCCTTTGAACATCTGCACTTGTACTCTGGGTGTAGTTGTGGCAAAAATTTAATTTCAAAATGCCCAAAATTTTGGTCAATAATTTCCTCTGTGCTAAATTTTGTTAGCAACTTTTCATAATCTTTAAAATTGTTAACAATATCCTCAAGCACAACTAAAATGCCTTCATCACAATTTGGCATTGGTTGCACAATTATACCGCCACTTGCCAAACATTTGCCGTCTTTAACATCAACAGCCAAACTAATCGCCGTTGGCAATTGCTCGCTCATTGTAAAATAAAACGCAAAATCGCTTGCAATATCGCCACGCAATAATCCGCTTTTACAGTTGTATGGCTCTTTCATATTAAAATCTTTTATTACAGTTAAAATGCCTTCCTTGCCAATTGCGCCTATGATATCTTGCTTGCCGTTAACAAGTGGTAACATTATGTCCTTATTTTCAATATAGCCCCTAACATTGCCACCATATTCGCTAGAAACAATAACTCTGCCAGCTATTGCGCTTGTGTCAATGCCCACAGAAAGCTTGTTTTGCTCGCTTTTAAAGCCGGAGCTCATAAAGGTTGTCATTGTTAACATTCTGCCAAGAACGCAGCTTGCTAAATCGCTTGTTTTGTGCAAATCTATTGCCTTTTGCACCATATCTTTGGTATCTAGCGCTGTTACAATGGCTTTTCCGCCAAATAAAATCGCCTTACTTATTGTGTTCATATTACCTCTTGTTTGTAGTTTCTTATTGCTTTTTTTTAGCGCCTTCACGCATTTCTCTCAACTCATCCGATTCAAAAAACGAAGCAGCGTTTATGCACTTATCGTATAGAAAACTTTTTAGTTGATTTTTATTGCCTTCATTGTCGTAGTAATCGGTTAACTTGGTATTAAATTCAACCACATCTTTATCATTGATAGTTAAAAGACCACAACCTTTCTCTATTAAGTATTTGTTTGCTGCAATAAACGCCGTTCGCTTATTGCCGTCCCAAAACAATTGATTTTTACAGCAATAGCAGTACAACTCTAACGCACGCTCGGTGTTGCTCATATCTGCATTAAATATCTCTGTTATATCATTATCAATCTTATCTTTTTCTGGAACAGTTGGTCTGTAGTCTGTTCCGCCAATTCCAACCTCACCTTTTTTAAGCACGCCCCAATCCAAGCTTTCATCACGAGAAACATCTTCGTTTATCCTACAAATATAGCCTAAATCAAGCGGAGCATTTATATTATTCAATGTGTACTTCCATGCTGCCTTCAAGTTGTGAATTACTAATATTTCGTTTATATTCAAACGACCGACATTCGCACCTTCAACAATTGCTTTCGTTTCAGGCCATGTTACATTTACGCCCTCTACTCTAGCGCCACTATATATATTGTTAATCAACATTTTTTTTGCTATGAACAAATTTTGTTCTGAGGTTAATTTATATTTATCGTTCATTGTTTTCTCCTAAATTAATGTTGTCTTGTTATAATTTTGTCATTTTTTGCTTTTATTAGCCTACATATATCGCTATTTGTTAATGTTTTTTGTTAATATCTTTTTTAAATATTTTTTTGTATTATTTATTATACTATTTTTTTGTACAATTAAAAATTGCCCTTGCGCTTTTTGATGTATATTTTTTAAAGTTTTCGCCAAAAACCTCCACATTAAAGCCAATTTCCTGCAATAATTTTAAAATATCGCAAGTTTTGTGGCAGTATTGCGTGTGGCTTTCCTCAAGCTTTTTAAACAATTCGCCTTCCTTTTCAAAAAAAATCAAATCCATTTTAACTTTGTAGTCGCCTTCGGTACTTAGTTTGTTTGTCCAGAGGTAGGTAAAATTGTCGTAATCTTCAAAAAAAACATTGTTGCCCAAAACTTCAGTTAGCTTGTTAAATGTGCTAATATCAAAAATAAAACTGCCTTCCGCTAAAAGGTTGTTAAAAATTGTTGCAAATATTGCCTTTAAATTTTTAAAATTAATGTAGTTAAAACCATCGCAAACACAAATAAAAAAATCTTTTTTTCGGTCAACTTCAAAGGTTTTGACATCTTCACACACATACAAAACATTTTGCCCCGCTTTTTTGCTGTTTTGCGTGGCTACCGTCAACATTTCGCTAGAGGTGTCCACCCCTATCATATTGTAACCAAGTTTTGCAAGTTCAGTAGTGATTTTGCCACTTCCGCAACACAAATCAACACCGTTTTTGCCCTTTAGTGTTTTGGTTAAAAATTGCAAATATGTTTGATAATCAAAATCTTGCATTAGCGTATCATAATATTTTGCTAAAACAGAATATGCTTTCATTATTTTTTACTTTTGTAGTTTGGAGCGTGTGTTTGCGGAGCTTTCTTTTTCTTTTTTACAAGTTTAATTTGCTCCTGTTGTTTTAGCTCGTACAATGCGTTAATAAAGTTTTCAAACATATACTGCCCGTAAGCCATAATAATCATACCATAAAACGAAAAGCCAAACAACACCATCAACATTAAAAATATTAGGCTTGTAACGCCAGAAAGCAACAGTAATGTTGGCAAAACCATAACTACCAAAATGATTAATGATGTTAAAATCATTGTAGAACCTAAAATTGTGCTGTTTTTAATTAAGTCGGAATATTTAAAACGATAGCAAACCATCATTGGCAAATAAAACAACATAAATAGCGCAAATAACAACGCAAAAGCGCACAATACTATTGTAAGCAACCACAACCACCAAGGCGCGCCACCCAGCATAATTGCCTGTGATAGCTTGATGATAGAACCGCCAACGCCAAAAACAAGCACGCCGATAATTGTAAAGACAAGCAAATACTTCCACCAATAAAGCTTGATACCACGCCAAAAGTGCACCCTCAATTTTACAGGGACACCCCACATATGGTTACGCACGCAATACATTAGCCCTGCAAAGCCAATGCCCAAAACAGAAAAACAAGGTATTAACATTGCAAGAACAATAAATTTAACCTGCAAATTTGCTACTTTTCCGTTTAAAAAAGTGTCGATTGCGCCGGGATATGCAATGCCAATATTGCCAGTAAAATTGAAATCTTTAGTTGCAATTTGCTCCATATTTGGCATAATAAATTGTATAATAATAAATATTGGCGCAGCAAAAAGCATTACCAACAAGTTTAAAAGCATTAATTCGCTCAGTTTGCCCTTTAATGTCGATGTAAAAACCTTAAATTTTCCCTCTCCGCTGGATTTAGAATTTAAACTCAAATCTTTTTCTAGCGCTAAACCAGATAATAACTTTTTAGAAATTTCCATTACAGTCTCCTACATTTTAGTAATATAATAATACACTATATTATTAAAAAGTGCAAATAAAAATTGAAAAATATGAACAAAACTTTTGACAAACGCATATTATTGTGATAGTATAATGTAAACGATAGAGGTGCGTAACACATCAGTACTAAAAATTTGTCTGCAAGGTTGTTTTTAGAAAAGGGTGTTTTCGCCGAAACATATTATCTGCTTGCACAGTAATATAGTTGGTTGAATGGCTAAATCCTTTCAACTGTCATCTTAAGATGGAGCACTATCACAAAATTATGTAAATAATTTTAGGCAGTGCTATATGCAACTGCCTATTTTTTTTTGGAGGATAAAAATGAAAAAACTTAATGTCGCCGTTGTTGGCGCTACTGGTATGGTAGGTAACAAATTTTTGGAAGTTTTAACCGAAAAACAACTTCCTGTTGAAAATTACTTTCTTTTCGCTTCATCAAAAAGCGCAGGCAAGGTTGTTGATTTTATGGGCAAACCTCACACAATCATCGAGCTTACTGAGGAAAGTATTAAACAATACCCAGTTGACATCGCATTGTTTTCTGCAGGCGGTTCTACTAGCGCTAAATTTGCGCCACTTTTTGCGGAAAATGGTTCTATTGTTATCGACAATTCTAGCCAATGGAGAATGGACAAAACCGTGCCTCTTGTTGTGCCAGAAGTTAACCCAGAGGATGTTATGTGGAACAAAGGCATTATCGCCAACCCTAACTGCTCTACAATCCAAGCAATGCTTCCTCTTTATGCCTTAAACAAAAAGTACGGCATTAAAAGGGTTGTTTTTTCTACTTATCAAGCTGTTAGTGGCGCAGGCGTTGCCGGCTACAACGATTTGATTGAGGGCGTTAAAGGCGTTGCTCCAAAAAAATTCCCTTACCCAATCTTTAACAATGTTATACCTCAAATTGATGTTATTGGCGAAGATGGCTACACTAAGGAAGAAATTAAAATGATGAAAGAAACTCAAAAAATTCTTCACGATGACACCATCAAAGTTACAGCTACAACTGTGCGTGTTCCCGTTCTTAACAGCCACAGCGAAAGCATTAATATTGAATTTAAAAAGCCTTGCACGCTTGAAGGCATTATCGAAACGCTACAAGCGCAAAAAGGTGTTATACTTGCTAACGATTTGGCAAACAATATTTATCCAATGCCTATTGATGCAACTGGGCACGATGAAGTTTATGTTGGCAGAATAAGGCTTGACAGAAGCGTTGAAAGCGGTTGCAATATTTGGTGCGTTGCCGATAATATTCGTAAAGGCGCAGCTTCAAACGCTGTACAAATTGCCGAAGTTGTTATAAAAAATATTTTTAACAAGTAATATTAATCGTTGCTAATTGCACAAATATTAATACTATATTGCGTAAAAATTAATACAATATTAACGCAAAAATGTTAATAATTATAAAAGAATATTAGTAAATATTAAACAATAATTTATGCAAAATGTTAAAATAAGTGTTAAATAAATATAAAATATTATTAGCAAATATTAAACAAAATTAAAATAAAACAAGGAGATTATTATGATTTTTAAAGGGGTTTGTACAGCATTAATCACACCTTTTGACAAAAACGGAGTTGATTACGATGCATTTTCAAAGTTAATTGAATTTCAAATAAGCAACAGTGTTGATGCTCTATTAGTTTGTGGCACTACGGGTGAACCAGCCACAATGACCGCAACCGAAAAGGAAGCCGTTATCAAATTTGTTATTAAACAAGTAAACAAAAGAGTTCCTGTTCTTGTTGGGACTGGCACAAATTGTACAAAAACTGCCATCGAAAACAGTATTAACGCAGAAAAGTGGGGTGCTGACGCTATCCTTTTAGTTACTCCTTATTACAACAAATGCACTCAAGAGGGCTTGTATCAACATTATAAAGCAATTTGCGAAAGCGTAAGTTTGCCTGCAATTTGCTACAACGTTCCCGGCAGGACTGGCGTTAATATTTTGCCAAAAACCGCATTGCGTTTGTCAACCATTCCAAATATGGTGGGCATTAAAGAGGCGTGTGGCAATGTTACACAAATTAGCGAAACTGCTCGCCTTATCGCTGGCACGCACTTGGATTTGTACTCTGGCGATGACGGATTATCTTTGCCAATTATGGCGTTGGGCGGTGTTGGCATTATTAGTGTTGCAAGCCATATTATCCCTCAACAAATGCACGATTTGGCTATGAGCTATCTTAATGGCGATGTTGCAAAATCTCGTGAAATCCAGTTTAAGTATGCTGAATTGATGGACGATTTGTTTTTAGAAACCAATCCAATACCCGTTAAACAAGCGTGCAACTACTTAAATTTGTGTCAAAACGAATTGAGATTGCCACTTACACAAATGTCAAAAGCTAACGCAGAAATTTTGTACAATGCAATGAAAAATGTAAATTTAGTTAAGTAGGAGAAAAATGATTAAGGTTTTATTATGGGGTATCGGCGGTAGATTAGGTAAAGCCGTTTTTGATACAATAAGCACAAAAGAAGAATATCAAGTGGTTGGCGGTGTTGACAAATTTGCAGATAGTAGCAAATATGATGTGCCAATTTTTAAACAAGCAAGCGAAATTAATGTTAAGGCGGATATTATTATAGATTTTTCTCGCCCGGACGCTGTTTACGACATTTTGCCTTTTGCAATCCAAACAAAAACACCCGTTGTTATCGCAACAACAGGACACACCGATAAAGATATGGATTTTATTAAAAATGCTAGCAACGAAATTGCAATTTTTAAAGCTACAAATATGAGTTTGGGCGTTAATCTTTTAATTAATCTTTGCAAAAAAGCTAGCCAGTTTTTGGCAGATGGCGTTGATATTGAAATTATTGAGGAACATCATAACCTAAAAGTAGATTCGCCTTCTGGCACAGCGTTAACTATTGCAAAAAGCATTAACGAACAATTTGACAACAATAAAGAGATGGTTTATGGCAGACATTCAACAAATGCGCGCAGACAACCAAAAGAAATTGGCATTCACTCTGTTAGGGGTGGCACAGTTGTTGGCAAACATTCAGTTTTGTTTTTG
>JAVVTM010000052.1:0-9361 GCA_036653655.1 Clostridia bacterium
CTTGATTATGTTCAGCGCCTTTATAGACTCTTAACTTAGTCAACATCTGTCTACCTAATTTGTTTTTAGGCAACATACCCTTGATTGCTGTGTAAACTGCAAAGTCTGCTTTTTCAGCCATCAATTTGCTATATTTTATTTCTTTTGTACCAGATACGAAACCTGTATGATAGAAATAAGTTTTTTGTTCCAATTTCTTTCCTGTCAACTTAACCTTATCGCAGTTAATAACAATGACATGGTCGCCACAATCTACATTTGGTGTGTAAGTAGGTTTGTTTTTACCTTTTAAGATACTAGCAACATTACTTGCCAATCTACCTAAAATCATATCTGTAGCGTCAACGACATACCATTTTCTTTCAACTTCTGCTGGTTTTGCCATATATGTCTTCATGGTAATCCTCCATAAACTTTTATTCACAGCAAAAAATTGTGCGAGGGGCTAGTTCGACAATTTTTCATTAGCTTTAATATTCTAATATAATACAAAAAATATGTCAAGTAATAAACAATACTTTTTTAATATTCTACTCGTTTTAAATATAATCCGCAAGCAGAAAGGGTTTTGCCTGCGCATTTACGCTCGTGGCTTGCAATTATTGCGCCAATTTCTTCCGCTTTCGTTTTGCCCAAACCCACTTGCAACAGTGTGCCAGCAATAATCCGCACCATATTATACAAAAATCCATTACCCGTTATGGTTAAAAAAACATCGCAACCCTTTTGCTCAATATCAAAACTGTAAATTTGTCTTACGGTGCTTTCTGCGCAACTGTGAGCGCTCCTAAATCCAACAAAATCGTGCTCGCCCAAAAAATATTTTGTAGCGATTTTCATAGCTTCAACATCCAATGGCGTTTTGCAAAAATACGCTCTATTTTCTCGCAAGGGCGAATTTTCTTCCGCATTATATATCCAATAGCAATAGGTTTTAATTTTGGCGTCATATCTTGCGTTAAAAGTGTCGGTTGCCCTTTCGCACTGCACAATTTTGATATCCTTTGGCAATAAAATATTTATCGCCTTTTTAATACTATATGGAGTCATTTTTGTTTCGCAATCAAAATGCGCCACCTGACCAACTGCGTGCACTCCGCTGTCCGTTCTGCCACTTGCGTAAAGTTTTATTTGTTGATTAAAAAAACTTTGCATAATTTCTTGCATTGTTTGTTGAATAGAAATGCCATTATCTTGCATTTGCCAACCACAATAATTTGTGCCATCATATTCTATTGTAATTTTAAACCGTTGCATCTTACATTATCCCTTTAAAAAATTGTAAAATAAATTTATCAATACCAATGCCACCAATGTAATATTTGTCAACAAAAATGAAAACAACCACGGCGGTCATTACAAAAAGCGCAACCAAATCACGATAAGTAAAAGCCAATTTTTTCATTTTAACTCGGTTTGGAGAGGCGTTGTAACATCTTGCGTCAAGCGCATCTGCAAGCTCCTCCGCTTTACGAAAAGCGCTTACAAACAACGGTATTAAAACTGGTATCATCGCCTTAGCCTTAGAAATTAAACCGCCCGTATCAAAACCTGCGCCCCTAGATTTTTGCGCCATCATAATTTTGTCGGTTTCATCAATAAGCGTTGGTATAAAACGCAATGCAATGCTCATTATTAAAGCAAAATCGTGCACGGGAAATTTAATATATTTTAGCGGTTTCATCAAGCTTTCAATGCCATCTGTAAGTTCCATCGGTGTGGTTGTAAAGGTTAAAAGTGATGTGCCAATAATCAAAAAGAATAACCGCAACGCCATCTTAATTGTAAAATCAATGCCCTCTGCCGTTATTGTAAAAATCCACCAATGCACTAACGGTTGCCCGCCTTTGTACATAAATAGATTTAATATTACAGTAAATAAAATTAAAAACATAACGCCTTTAATGCTTTTTAAAACCATTTTTAGCGGTATTTTTGACATTAAAATGATTGTCAACAAAAACAACGCAACAACAGCGTAACTAACATAAGACACTACAAAAAATATACTCAAAATATACAAAAATGTAAAAATGATTTTTGCCCTAGAATCCAATTTGTGTATTGGCGAATTTGTTGGATAATATTGCCCAAAAGTTACATCACGCATTAGGCTCACCTCCTGCAAATATATCTTCTATGCTATCGTGTTTTTGCGTTTCAAAATTACTATTTGCGCCACTAGCGCCTTTACTTGCATTATTTTCAACATTATTTTGTGTTGCGCTATTGTCATTTTTATTTACTTCATTTTTATAATTGCACTATTTTTATTTACTTCATTTATATTTGTATCATTTTGATGTGTATTGTTTTGGCTGATATCACTTTCATTTTTAGGCAAATTATCCAAATTTTTACTAGCAAAAACGGCATCAATTTGCGCTTTAGTGATGTTTGTATTTTTGTTGTCGTTAAAGTAATTTACAACTTCTGTTACAAAATCTTTTGGTGTTACAATATCGTGTTTTAGCACAATGCCTCTTGCTTTTAACATATTTTTAATTTTGATAACCTTAGGGATATCCAAGCCCATATTAACAAGCGCATCTTCGTGCTTAAACAATTCTGCCATAGGCACATCAAATGCAATTTTGCTGTCGTTAAACACCACAATTCGGCTTGCAAAAGTGGTTATTTCATCAATATCGTGCGAAATAACTACAATCGTATGCGCCGTGGTTTGCTTTAGGTGATTTATTAAATTTAAAATTTGTTTTTTGCCTTGAGGGTCAAGCCCAGCTGTTGGCTCATCTAAAATTAGCACTTTTGGGCGCATTGCGACAACGCCTGCAATAGCCACTCTGCGCTTTTGACCGCCCGACAATTCAAACGGCGACCTATCCTTAATTGCTTCGTAATCAAGCCCTACAAGCTCAATGGCTTCTTTAACTCGCTCATCAACTTCCGCTTTTTCTAAGTTCATATTTTTAGGACCAAACGCAACGTCTTTTGCAACGGTTTCATCAAACAGTTGATACTCTGGATACTGAAAAACCATGCCAACAATGCTACGCAATTTTTTCAAATCTGGTTTGGGCTTTTTTTGATGTAATTTAATGTCATACACCTCAATCTCGCCCGATTGCATTTTAATTAAGCCGTTAAGATGTTGCACAAATGTGCTTTTCCCACTGCCTGTATGCCCGATAATGCCTAAAAAATCGCCCTCATTAATATCTAAACTGATGTTATCAAGCGCTTTCTTTTCAAAAGGAGTTTTAACGCCGTAAGTAAAACTTAAATTTTTTATACTAATTGACATAAGCTTTCTACCAACTCCTCCTCTGATGTAATATTATCCGCCACATTAATGCCCAATTCCTTTAAAGTTAAAGCTATATCTGTAACAAAAGGGATACTCAAATTGATTTTTTTAATCATTTCGGTTTGCGCAAAGATGTTTGTGGGCGTATCATCGGCGACAATTTCGCCTTCATTCATAACAAGCACCCTATCCGCTTGCAAAACCTCATCCATAAAATGTGTAATATGGATAATAGTTATATTATACTTTTTGTTTAATTCCTTAGCGACACGCATAACTTCTGTGCGCCCTTGAGGGTCGAGCATTGCTGTTGACTCATCAAAAACAATAACTTTTGGCATTATAGCAAGTACGCCTGCAATGGCTATGCGTTGTTTTTGTCCGCCACTCATTTTAAAGGGAGTTGCGTGCCTAAATTCCTCCATACCAACGGTTTTTAAGGCGTAATCAACCCTTTTAATAATTTCTTCACGAGGTAAACCAAGATTTTCTGGCCCAAAAGCGATGTCATCCTCGACAATTGTCGCTATCATTTGATTGTCTGGGTTTTGAAAAACCATGCCAACATTTTTACGAATTTCATAAATTTCTTTTTTGTCTTTAGTGTTTTTTTCATACACCCAAACATCGCCAGCGGTTGGCAATCTTAGCCCGTTTAAAACCCTAGCAAAAGTGCTTTTGCCACTGCCATTGTGCCCAATTACAGCAATAAACTCCCCCTCATTAATTGTGAGAGAGATGTTTTTTAGCGCCAAAATATCTTCGCCTTCTGCTTGTTTGTAGGTGTAACTAACATTGCTGAGTTTTATAACTTCCATATTTCCTCTAGTATTAAACAAAATTTTAGCATTTTTTGTAAGTTTTACATAACACTTTTGTTGTAATTTTTACATAATACTTTGTTGTAATTTTTGATGTTCAACTATTTTTATAAGATATAAACTTCATTATAGCACTTTTATTGCTCAATTTCCAACTGTTTTTTGCGTTTATTCATAATACATATAATTATTTGGCACGCACAAGCGCCCAACGCAAACACCGAGCCTATCAACAAGCTAAATTTTAAACTTGCCTGTTCAACCGTCAAATTGTTGTTAATTGCCCAATTTTGCACCCATGTGTTGTTTTGAAAAATATCTGCCAATTTGCCCACCAAATAAGGTCCTATCGAGCATCCTATATCTCCGCCAAATGCAAGTACGGCAAACAACATTGGGCTAATAATTGCATACCTTGACGATGCCAAAACAATTGTGCCCGGCCACAACAACGAAACTGCAAAACCACTTAAGCAACACGCCAAAATTGCAATCCATTTTACATTGACAAGCGCCACCACTATGTAGCACAAAAAGCTTGCAAAAGCGCCTGCAATTAGCAAATATGATAGATTGATGTTTTTGGCAAATTTGCCATACATATATCGACCTAACGCTAGCGAACCTGCAAAAGTTGCAACCGCTAAAATATCGCCCACAATCTTTGGCACTTGCACGGCGTTTTGCATAAAAGTTGATGACCACTGCGACATAATAACTTCTGCCGCTCCGCCAAAAGCGATTGCCAAAACGGCGACAAAAACATAGAGAGTTTTGATGTTTGGTTTGGTTTCTTTTGTATAATTTTGCTTTTCCAATTCAGTAATTGGCGCTTTAAAAAACGCAAGAAAAACCACCACTGGCAAAATCAACCAAAACGCCACTGCGATTTGCCAATTTTTTTCGCCAAAGGCAAAAATAAACAATGTTGTAATAACTACAACTAAAAGTTGCCCCCAGCCATAAAACGAGTGCAACATAGCCATTTGCCTATCTTTATTTTTTAATGGCATATTTTCTATCATCGGGCTTAGCACCACTTCAAGCATACCTGCTGCGCTTGAAAAAATAACGGTAGCAATTGTAAAGCCAACAATAACATTGCTAAAAATATATGGCGTAATAATAAATAGAATTAACCCAATAACCACCATACAAGGCGCAATATAGGTAAAAATCCTAAAGCCATATTTTTCTAATGGTTTTGCCGTAAACAAATCGACACAAACCTGTACAAAAAAGTTTACTAAAACCAAAAATCCTAAGTGCGTGTACTTTAAATTGTAAAGGTGTTGCAAACTTACGAATATTATCGCCAAAATATTACATACTAGTGCTTGCATAACCAACCCTAAATAGCACGCGAAAACTGTCCTTTTATAATTCATTTTTTTCTCCTTCTACTTTTATATCATAACGGCGGTTAATAGTCAAATGCAATTTTACAAATATTATAGATATAATAATTGACTTAAAAATTTTTAAGTTATATAATCATTATAGTAAATTATAATTATTTAAAATATTTATATACATAAACGGAGGTATAACAAATGAGTAATAAAAAAACCATCGATGGCAATACTGCTGCCGCTCACATCGCATATGCGCTTAGCGAAGTAGCTGCCATTTACCCAATCACCCCTTCTTCTCCTATGGCAGAAAATGCAGATGAATGGGCTACTGCCGGAAGAAAAAACATTTTCAACCAAGAATTAAAAATTGCTGAAATGCAAAGCGAGGCAGGCGCTGCTGGCGCTGTGCACGGTTCTTTGATGGCAGGCGCATTAACAAGCACATTTACCGCTAGCCAAGGTTTGTTGCTAATGATACCAAATATGTACAAAATCGCTGGCGAATTGCTTCCTTGCGTTTTCCACGTTAGCGCTCGTGCTCTTGCTTATCACGCGCTAAACATTTTTGGCGACCATAGCGACGTTATGAGTTGTCGTCAAACTGGGTTCGCAATGCTTGCTTCTAACTCTGTTCAAGAGGTTGAAGATATGGCGTTGGTGGCTCATCTTTCAACATTAAAATCTAAAGTTCCATTTATTCATTTCTTTGATGGTTTTAGGACTTCACACGAAGTTAGCAAAATTGAAATGATAGATTATGCAGATATCAAAAAATTGGTTAATATGGATGAAATTGATGCATTTAAGGCTCGCGCGCTAAATCCGGAGCACCCAATGCAAAAAGGTACTGCTCAAAACCCAGACATCTACTTCCAAAACAGAGAGGCTTGCAACCAATATTACAACGCTGTTCCTGCAATTGTTGAAGAAATGATGGCAAAAGTTGAAGGCATTACTGGCAGAAAATACAAATTATTTGATTATTATGGCGCAACTGACGCTCAAAAAGTTATTATTATGATGGGTAGTGGCGCAGAAGCTTGCGAAGAAACTATCGATTATTTAACTGCTAAAGGCGAAAAAGTTGGTTTAATTAAAGTTAGATTGTATCGTCCATTTGCCGCAAGCAAATTTATTGAAGCTATCCCTAAAACTTGCAAATTTATTTCCGTTTTGGATAGAACAAAAGAATCTGGCTCTTTGGGCGAACCTTTGTATTTGGATATTGTTACGGCTCTTGCTGAAAACGATGTTAAAATCAAAGTTTTGGGTGGCAGATATGGTTTAGGTTCTAAAGAATTTAATCCTTCTATGATTAAAGCTATCTATGACAATATGAATGGCGAAAACAAAAACCACTTTACTGTTGGCATTAACGATGATATTACACACACTTCTTTAGCTGTAACTGCAAAAATTGACGCTTCTCCTAAAGATGCTGTTAGATGTAAATTTTATGGCATTGGTTCTGATGGCACTGTTGGCGCAAACAAAAACAGCATTAAAATTATTGGCGACCACACCGAAATGTACGCACAAGGATACTTTGCTTACGACTCTAAAAAGTCTGGCGGTTTAACAGTATCTCACTTGCGTTTTGGTCAAACTCCAATTAAGAGTTCTTATTTAATTGATACTGCCGATTTTGTAGCTTGCCACGTTCCTGCTTACGTAACTAAATACGATATGATTAACGACATTAAAGATGGTGGCATCTTCCTATTAAACAGCATTTGGTCTGCTGATGAAATGGATGCTATGCTTCCTGCCGAAATGAAAAATGCTATCGCTAAAAAGAACATCAAATTTTACACAATCGACGCTCAAAAAATTGCATCAAGCGTTGGATTGGGCAATCGTATAAGCACTGTTATGCAAGCTGCTTTCTTTAAACTTGCAAATGTTATCCCTTATACTACTGCCGAAAAATATATGAAGGAAGCTATTGTTAAAACTTTTAGCAAAAAAGGCGAAAAAGTTGTTAATATGAACTGTGATGCTATTGATAATGCAATCGCTGGTTTGATCGAAGTTAAATATCCTACCGATTGGGCTACCACAACTGCTGGCGCTGTTGCTGTTACTGTTGAGGGCGACGCTTACTTTAAAAAGTTTATTACTCCAATTTTGGCTCAAGAAGGCGACAAACTTGCTGTTTCTGCTTTTGATGCTACTGGCGCAGTTCCAACTGCAACCACTCAATACGAAAAGAGAGGCACTGCTGTAACTGTTCCTGCTTGGGATGTTAACAATTGTATTCAATGCAACCAATGTTCATTTGTTTGTCCTCACGCTTGTATCCGCCCTGTTTTACAAACAGAAGCTAATTTGGCTGGCGCTCCAAGCACATTTATTACTAAAGATGCCATTGGCTTTAAAGGTTATAAATATCGTATGCAAGTTAGCCCACTAGATTGTACTGGTTGCGGTTCTTGCGCAAATATTTGTCCTGCTAAAGAAAAGGCTCTAATTATGAACCCTATCGCAGATGTTGCTAAAACTGAAGAAGCTAACTGGGATTTTGCTGTTAAATTGCCTGCTACCGATGCTACTTTCAAAACAGATAGCGTTAAAGGTTCTCAATTCTCTAGGCCATTGTTTGAGTTCTCTGGCGCTTGCGCTGGTTGTGGCGAAACTCCATACATCAAAGTTATTACACAATTATTTGGCGAAAGAATGGTTGTTGCAAACGCAACAGGTTGTTCTTCAATTTATGGCGGTTCTGCTCCTACTTGTCCTTATTCTAAAAACGACAAAGGCGTTGGTCCTGCTTGGGCAAACAGCTTGTTTGAAGATAACGCAGAGTTTGGTTATGGTATTAACCTTGCTTACGCTCAAAGAAGAAGCAAACTTATTGATGAAATGAAACAACTTATCGAGTTGGGTGTTGACGAAGCGCAAAAAGCAATGTTCGCTGGCTGGGTAGAAACTTATAAAGATGCCGAAACTAACACACCATTTGCAAACGCTATTAAAGCTTGCATTGATGGTTTGGTTGCCGCTGAAACTGACGCTACTAAAAAAGTTTTGCTTTCTAACATTCAAAAAGCTAAAGATTGCTTAATCAAAAAATCTATCTGGATATTTGGTGGCGATGGTTGGGCTTATGATATTGGTTTTGGTGGTTTAGATCACGTTATCGCAATGGGCGAAGATGTTAATATTCTTGTTCTTGACACCGAAGTTTACTCTAACACAGGCGGGCAATCTTCAAAATCTACACCAACTGGTTCTATTGCAAAATTTGCCGCTGGTGGTAAAACTACAAAGAAAAAGGATTTGGGCAAAATTGCAATGAGTTACGGTTATGTTTACACCGCTCAATGTTCTATGGGCGCAGATATGAACCAATTTGTTAAAGCAATTAAAGAGGCAGAAAGTTATCATGGTCCATCACTTATCATTTGCTATGCTCCTTGTATTAACCATGGTATCAATATGAGCAACACTCAAGCTGAAATGAAAAAGGCTGTTACCGCTGGATATTGGCACTTGTATCGTTACAATCCAAACCTAGTTGGCACTGCAGAAAATCCATTTAAGTTAGATAGCAAAGCGCCTACTGGCGATTATCAAGCTTTCCTACTTGGCGAAAACAGATATGCTCAACTAAGCAAAGCTAAGCCAGAAGTAGCTAACAAATTGTTTGCATTAAACGAAAAAGAAGCTATGGAAAAATATGACAGCTACAAAAAGTTGTCTGACTAATTTTACTTTAGACAGTAGCTTACAGTTATAAACGCAAAATGTTAAGCGACTTAATGCAAAATAATAAGTATAACTAAATGCAAAAATTGTTAAACTTTGAATTTGCAAATATTAGTACAACATAAATGCATAGCTACAAATTAAAGTAACAAATTACAAAAAATTAATCCCCTTGAAATTCAAGGGGATTTTTTTATGCTTAATAAAAC
>JAVVTM010000053.1:0-9255 GCA_036653655.1 Clostridia bacterium
CTGCGCTTGCGCACACGGCTTATAGGGGAATGTTGCCAAAAACGCTTGCTCCAAATCAAGTGCGTTGCGCCCTAGACAAGACAATTAAAAAGATGTTATCGGCAGAAACATTGTTTGATAGCAAGGGCTTTTTAACAAAAGGGCTGTTTGGCAAGCAACCAAAACTTGCCAATTATTACACAAATACGGGCAGTTTGTACATTTGTTTGGCAGTGTTTTTACCGCTTGGATTATCCGCAAAAAACAAATTTTGGGCATCAAACAATGCGCCAACCACTTGGGAAAAAATTTGGAGTGGCGAAAATATGAATGATGATGAAAAATTGGAAATGCGCAAAAAAATATAAACCATTTTGCAAAAAACAAATAATAAAATACAAAATTTGAAAAATAAAAAAAGATAAGATATAAAGAATAAAAAAAACAAATATAAGGTGTAAAGAATACAAAAACAATTATGTTAAAAAATGTAAAATTGACACAAAATACATTTCATACAAAAGTTGAAAAATCAAAATATTGAATAATGAGGAAAATATGAAAGCTGTAATTTTAACCGACAATTACAAAGATGCCATGCGAGTTTATAGCGCAGATATGACAGAAAAGTTGCGCAATAATTTTGGCGTTTCAAGCAAAATTTTTACAAAGCAAAATGTTTTGCAAGGGGAACTTGCAGAGGTGGAAACCATTTTTTCCACTTGGGGAATGCCACATTTTACTTGTGAAGAAATTAAACAATTTTTGCCAAAATTGAAGTATGTTTTTTTTGCGGCAGGCAGTGTGCAATCTTTTGCAAAGGAGTTTTTGCAGGCAGGCGTTAGGGTTTTTAGCGCGTGGCAAGCAAACGCAATCCCCGTTGCAGAATTTACTTTTGCGCAAATTGTTTTAGCCACAAAAGGTTTTTATAGGGCAAGCAAACACGCTAAATTTTACTTTAGGGCAAACAAATTTGCAAACAATTGCGGTGGCAATTACAACTGCAAAATTGGCATTTTGGGGGTTGGTTCGGTTGGCGCTATGGTGTGTCAAAAGCTTAAGGAAATCAACTGCCAAATTTTTTATTACGACCCTTTTTTGGACAAGCTAAAAGCGGAGCAACTTGGCATAAAACAAGCTAGTTTGCAACAAATATTTAGCGAATGCAATGTTGTGTCAAATCACTTGGCAAACAAAACGGAGCTTAATGATATTTTAAATTACAATCTGTTTAAGCTAATGCCACATTACGCCACATTTATAAATACAGGCAGAGGCAAACAAGTTAACGAAAGGGGCTTGTGCAAGGCGTTAAAGCAAGATAAAACACGCACAGCGCTACTTGATGTAACTTGCCCCGAACCCACAAAATTAGTTAGCCCAATTAGGCGCAGAGGCAATATAATTGTAACGCCACACATTGCGGGTAGCCTTGGACAAGAAGTTGTGCGAATGGCGCAATATATGATAGATGATGCCCTAAAAATACAAAATGGCGAAGTTCCAAATTTTGAAGTTACAGCGCAAATGCTTGCAACAATGGCTTAAAATAGTTGCAAAAAAACACCACACAAAATGTTTCTTAACAAAAATATATTTTACAAATAATAGCAAAAATATAGCAAACATAGTTAGCAAATGATACACAAAATGTTTAAAATAATGCGCACAAGATGTTGGAAAAAATATATGTTATAAATATTAATAAACTTTGCCAAGTAAAAAGGAGCGGTATGAAGATAGCTTTTACAAGTGTTACATTTAGAAAAAAATCAATAGAAAAAATTGTAGAAATTGCATTAAAAAATGATGTAAAAAACATTGAGTGGGGCGGAGATATCCACTTGCCATACGGCAGTTTTGAAGTGGCAAAAAGGATAAAAGAGTTAACCGATTGCAGTAAAATAAACAATATTTCTTATGGCAGTTATTATGTTATTGGCGAAAATGATTTAGAAAAATTTGGCAAAATTTGCGAGGTTGCAAACATTATTGGCGCAAAAATAGTAAGGGTTTGGTTGGGCAAAAATGGCAGTAAAAACACCTCTGATGGCGAGCTAAACCGATATCGTTTGGAGGCTTGCAAATTGTGCGAAATAGCAATGAAAGTTGGTTTAATTGTTGCGTGTGAGTTTCATAATAACACTTGCAACGACAGCGGACAATCTGCGGTGGATTTTATAAAAAAAGTGAATGCGCCAAACTTGATGACAATGTGGCAACCGCTCGGCGACGACCAAGTCGACATCGAAAATTTGATTGCGACAATGCCATATTTGTGCGAGGTGCACGTTTTTAATTGGGACAGCGATAATCGCCGAAAGCTTTTGGCGGAAAACAACAACAAATGGAACAATTTTTTTGAAATATTGCGCAAAAATAGCAATGTATTGCCCACAACAAATGAGCTTAATTGTGTTTTAGAATTTGTTAAAGGCGATAGCGCAAGGGCATTTAAACAAGACATTTTAACACTAAAAAAGTGGTGTGAACAGTACAGCTAAAATCAATATTAGTGTTGATAGTATTAAATAAAATTATGAGGGAGAGGCAATGAAAAAGAAATTAATAGTGGCAATAATGCTAGTAATAGTGATGAGTTTATGTTTTGTGGGGTGTGGAAACACGCAGCTAGAAACAATCCCCCAAGAGGAAATGTTGACATTAACGGAAAATAAATTTGAAAAAACAACCGCTGATGAAGTGCGAGTTATGTCATCAAATGTGCTTGTAGACATTAAAAGTTGGGGTGGCGAACCCGTGCCAAACAGGGCAAATAGGCTAGCTATTGCGGTAAAACAATTTATGCCAGATGTAATTGGCGCGCAGGAGTTTAATAAGAGTTGGTACAAATTATTTCCCTCAATGATAGAAGATGTGGGCTACCAAATTATCAAGGAAAAATACAGCGCTTTTACCGAAAATCGTTCGCTAATTATTTACAATACAAATACGGTAAATTTGATAGAACACGGCATTCACAAATATTCTAAGGGGGATAATAACGGTTGTAGGACGGCATCTTGGGCGGTTTTTGAAAAAAAGAGTAACAATAAAAAATTTGCTGTTATCTCAACGCATTTTGATTTTGTAACAAAAAGCATAGTAAACGAAAAATTGAAAATTATGAATACGCAAAAAGAAGAATTAGTTGCGCAAGGTAAAACCATTACAGATAAGCACAAATGCCCACTTTTTGTGGTTGGCGATTTTAACTGTATGGAAAAACGAGAAAAATATCAAGAAACAGAATATTATGGCGCAGTAAGCGAGGAAGTTGCAGCATCTAGCATTTATGACGGGCTTTGCTTAAAGTACACAGACGCCAAATACACACCCAATTTAAAAACGCTTGATGTGGGCGGAGGCTTGCTTGAAAACGGAGCGTGGAGTAGCCCAACTTGGGACCATATCTTTTTTAAGGGCGATGCCAGCGTAACTTCATTTGCA
Source organism: Clostridia bacterium (assembly GCA_036653655.1). Classification (GTDB taxonomy): domain Bacteria; phylum Bacillota; class Clostridia; order Christensenellales; family UBA3700; genus JAVVTM01. Next base: position 3,430 of record JAVVTM010000053.1, read on the forward strand.
ATTTTGTCTAGCGTTTATTTTCAACGCTACGCAGACAATAAAGATAGAGTATCCGACCATTTGCCAATCTTTGCCGATTTTTTATTAAAGTAGGCGGATAGCAACATAATATTATAATAAGCCAAATAGCAAGCGGTAAAAAATTGTGAGGTAAAAATGAAAAATATTATTAAAATAAAACAAAATCAACCCCAACAAGATTGCTTTTCGTTTGGAAATATTGCAAGCGAATACAATGCAAACAGCTTGTACTTTACCAAAAACGGCAAGCCATATATTATAGTTTCGGGCGAATTTCATTACAGCAGATACAACCACAACGAGTGGGAAAGGGAACTGTTAAAAATGAAAGCTAATGGCATCAATGCGGTTGCGACCTATGTTATGTGGAACCATCACGAGTATGTTAAAGGCAAGTTTGATTTTACTGAAAACAACAATATTAAAGAGTTTTTAAGCATTTGTAGCAAGATAGATTTGCCTTGTATTTTGCGCATAGGGCCTTGGGCGCACGCCGAATGTTTGTATGGAGGGTTTCCCCCTTATGTGCAAAAGTTAAAAGCAAAACGCCAAGATAGCCCACAATATATGCAAGCCGTTGAGGTGTATTGGCGCAAACTTTTTGAGCAAGTTGAGCAGTTTTGCGATGGCAAAACAGTGCTTGCAATTCAGCTTGAAAACGAGTACGATGGCAGTATAGCGCATATCCGCAAATTGCGAGCGTTAGCGCAAAAAATTGGCTTTAAAACACCATTTTTTACAATGACAGCGTGGCCTACAAACACGGCGGATAAAAGCATTTTAGCAACTTTTGGCGGTTATCCCGAAGCGCCTTGGACATATCATAAAAAAAGGCTAGCGCCAAACGGCAGGTTTGCCATTAGCAACGGCAGAATGGAAACGGAAATTGGCGAAGATTTAATTAAAACTAAAAAGCCAAAATGTTCCTTTGCAAATTTTCCTTACGCAGGGTGTGAGGTGGGCGTGGGCAATCAAGTTACACAGCACCGCAGGCCAATAATTAGCGACAATGACGGTTATGGAGTGGCGTTTGCAAAATTTGCCTCAGGCATGAATTGGCTTGGCTACTATATGTATCACGGCGGAAGAAACCCAAATATAAGGCCAATGCAAGAATCTCGCTTAACCTTTTATCCAAACAATCTGCCTATGATAGATTACGATTTTCAAGCGCCATTTAGTAAAGATGGCGACAAAAGAAAGCACGCCGATAGGTTGCGTTTGCTACATATTTTCACTTGCCATTGGGACAAAAACATAGCTACAAAAGAGGCGTTTTTTGGAAATATTGCAGGGCAGGGCGGAGAGGATTACAGCGTGCCATATTTTTCCGTTAGATGTGATGAAAAAATGTCGGGCTATATGTTTATTTCTAATTATGAAAGGTCAAGAACAAACAAAAATATTGACAATTTTGAAGTGGAATTGGTGGCGGATAATCAAAAACTCGATTTGCCAAAAATCAATGTTGAGGCAGGCGCAATGTTTTTTTATCCATTCAATTTTTACATAGCCGATAAAAAAATTGATTACATTTTAGCGCAACCAATCATAAAGGAAGGCAATGTTTTGTACTTTAAAAAAATTGCAGGAATAGAGCCTACAATTTGCGTTGAGGGCGAAGTTAAATGTTTTGAAAATGAATTTTGTTTAGCTACAAGCGAGGGAAATTTTGTTATTAAAGTGCTAGATGATGAAACTGCGCTTTCGCTGTTTTATTTGGATAAAGTTTTGTTTTCTAATGACAATATCTACAAAAAAGACAAGCAAATTATCGCAGAAGTTAAACAACCCGAAACAACTGGCGCAACTTTGTGTAAAGCAAAAAAGTGTCATTTGCCACACGGATATTATTTGTATTCTTACGGCAAGCGCAAATATTACACGCTAAAAATAGAGCAATCGTTATTGGATAAATATGATGATATCGAGTTGGAGTTTTCTTTTAGCGGATTGAATTTGCAGTTATTTGCAGGCTCAGTTTTGCTTGATGATTATTTTAATACAGATGGCAAATACAAGGTTAGGCTAAAAATGTTTTATAAAGAAATGAAAGATACACAAATTAATAATAATCAACAAAATACAAGTAAAGCAGAAGAAAATAATCAACTAAACACAAATGAAACAGAAGAAAATAATCAACAAAACACTATTAAAGTAGAAAATAGTAAAGCAAATAATTGTAAAATTAATGATAGTAAAGCAAACAAAAGCGAGATTAATAGCAATCAAATTGTAAACATATTAACAATAAAAACAGCGCCACCAATGTCATATGGCGTGGGAAAGGTTTACAATGAAATTGGCTTAAAAGCGGGCATTAACGAAATTAAATTAGAAAAAATTACGCCTATAAAATTTAAAACGCTTTAAATAGGAGAATTTTATGAAACAAACAATGCAACAGTAACAAACAATGCAACAGTAACAAACAAAGTGATAGCAAAAAAACAAACCGCAAAGTATTTTGCAAAGGGAGTAGTTATGAGGATAGTAGTAATAAACGGAAGCCCAAAAGGCAATTATAGCGTTACATTACAAACAGTTTTGTTTTTGCAAAAAAAATTTAACGATGATATTTTTGAGATAATTAATGTTGGTCAGCAGATTAAAAAATTTGAAAAAGATTTTAAATCAGCGCAAGAAGCTATAAATAATGCGGAATTAATTTTGTTTTCATACCCAGTTTATACCTTTTTAGCGCCCTGCCAATTGCACCGTTTTATTGAATTATTAAAGGAAAACAACCTTAATGTAAAGGGCAAACTTGTTGCGCAAATAACCACCTCAAAGCATTTTTACGATATGACTGCGCACCAATTTATCAAAGATAATTGCGCCGATTTAGGGCTTTTGTATGTGGAAGGATTGTCGCAAGATATGGATGATTTGTTAACGCAAAAGGGGCAAAATGACGCAATTAAATTTTGGGAATATGTGCGATTTTGCGCTAAAAACAAAATATTTAGCAATTGTCAAACAAACAAAAATATTATAAGCAATATGGCGCAAGAAATTGAAAACGACAATATATGCCACCCTAAAAATGATGTTGACAAAAATAGTGATGTCAAAGATAATGATGTTATCGAAGATAATTTGACACCAAATAACAATGTGTCAAATAAACAAAACAAGGATATTGTAATTGTAACTGATTGCAAAGATAATGATAAAAAGTTAAGCAAAATGATTGAAGATTTTCAAAAAACAGCCCCTTTTAATACAAGAGTTGTGAACATAAGAAACTACAAATTTGACGGAGGGTGTCTTGGGTGCTTTAAATGCGCGCAAGATGGCAAATGCGTTTACAAAGATGGTTTTGATAGCTTTTTGCGTCAAAAAATACAATGCGCAGACGGCATTATTTATGCGTTTTCCATAAGCGACCATTCAATGGGTTCGTGTTTTAAAATGTACGATGATAGGCAGTTTTGCAATGGTCATCGACAAGTTACAGTTGGCATGCCCGTGGGCTACCTTATTTGCGGAAACCTTTTGCAAGAGGAAAATTTGCGTTGTGTAATTGCTGGCAGGATAGAAGTTGGGCACACCTTTTTGGCGGGGATTGTTACTGACCAAGAAGATACAAGCTTGCAAATGGCGCAACTCGTGTTAAAAATGGAGTATGCGTTGAATAATAAAATGTTACTGCCACAGAATTTTTATGGAGTGGGTGGCACAAAGATTTTTCGTGATTTAATTTATGTTATGCGTGGGCTAATGAAAGCCGACCACAAGTTTTACAAGGCAAACGGAATTTACGATTTTCCACAAAAACAGCGTGCAACCATATTGAAAATGCAGTTTGTTGGGTTTTTAATGTCAAAGCCAACAATAGCAAAAAAAATGGGCAATAAAATGAATGAAGAAATTGTAAAACCATACAAAAAAGTAATTGAAAACATAAAATAATCGCAAGCAAAACAAAAGTAATGGCAATTATAAACTAATTGAAAACATTAAAAATGTGCAACTAAAACTTCAAAATAATCGTAAGTAAAAACTAAAATAATTGTAACCCTAAAATAATTCAAGCAAAACCCTATATTGTTAATATGTACAAAAGCGCAAAGATTTTCCTCTGCGCTTTTTTATAATAGATTTTTTTATGATTGCGATATTTCTCTAAAGTAGAGATATTTTTTATATTACTGAATTGCTTTTATCAAATATTTTTCAAAATAGCAACAGAGTTTTTTATGATATTTAACTAAAATCCGCTGGCGATTTTATTTCGTTTAAATAGTTAACATTTTGATAAACTTTAACATAATCAATTTTAAAATCATCGCCTGTAAATTCGCCAACTTTTTGACCGTACGGACCAACCTCATTTGGGCGTATTTCGTTAGTTAATCTGATATAAGCTGGCACTCTGCAAATACCGCCAAAATCTGTTGCCCAATTTGCCACGCCATCAACATAAAAAACATACTCATTAGGCGTCCATTTAAGCGCAAAAGTGTGATAACCTTCATACAAATCCGAACCTGCTTCCCTCACAGATTGACCGCCTTTATGATGTTTGCCATAGCCATCAAAATGGATACAATGCCCTACTTTTGTGCGGTTGTTAATGAAGGAAGATTCGTAAATGTCAATTTCTGAGCCGTCCATGCCTTGGTTGCCAATCTTCCCCATAGACTTTGTTTGCAACCAAAAAGCCGACCACATTCCGCCTGAATTAGGAAACTTTACCTTCGTTTCAAAATAACCAAAGGCTTGCTCAAATAATGAAACAGTTTTGCCTTCCACCTTTTTTTGTGTTTCGATTCCTGAAGTAAAATATCCATCACTTGGGCAAATTGCAGATGAACATTTGTGGTCAGTTTTTTTAACCGCTTTGATTATAGCCGTGCCATTAGACAAACTTACCATGTCATCGCACCAATGCCCGTTGTAGCGCAATCCGTGTGGAGAGGGGCTCCATAACTCATTAAGTTTTTCTCCGTCGAAATCTTCTTGCATGGTAGAATACCAACCTTGTGTGTTTGCCGAAGCAACATCTGCGCCGGCGTTATCCACAACAGGGTTTGAAATATCAAATTTTGTTTTCCATTCATCGGAGTTATCTGTATGATATTCGCACCCAATTAAACCTAAAGTTGCAGTCCCCAAAATCGCTATTGTGGCTATTATTGACAATAATTTTTTCATATTTTCTCCATTGTGGCACTTTTTTATTTAATATCTTTAAATAATTACAATTTTAATAACCGCTCTATAAATAACAATTGAAGTAGTTATTTATTACAATATATCATATCAAATATGTAATGTCAATAGTGAAATAAAAAGTAAGAGTTTATGCAAAAATGCAATGCAAAATTGCAAGTAATTTGACTATCGCCTTAAAAATATGATAAAATAAAAAAAGGTACAAATGAGGTAAAAACTATGTTGATAGAAACAGAAAGATTACTGCTTAGAGAAATGGCGCAAGATGACTACGCTTCGTTATGTCTTATGCTGCAAGATTCTAGCGTTATGTACGCATACGAACACGCTTTTAGCGATGTAGAAGCGCATAATTGGTTGGATAAGCAAATAGCGAGATATCATAATGACGGCATTGGCTTGCTTGCGGTTATTCTTAAGGAAACTGGGCAATTTATTGGGCAGTGCGGTTTGACTTTTCAAGATTGTAACGGCAAAAAAGTTGTGGAAGTTGGCTACATTTTTAACAAAAAATTTTGGGGTCATGGCTACGCCACAGAGGGAGCAATCGCTTGCAAAAAGTTTGCTTTTGAAACTCTTAATGTTGGCGAGGTTTATTCTATCATAAGAGATAATAACTAC
>JAVVTM010000054.1:0-9168 GCA_036653655.1 Clostridia bacterium
TAATATATTATTATTTTAGCACGCCAACCTTTAGGGCAAGCAAGCGGACATCAAACATAGTGGCTAGGTAAAACGATTAAGCGCAACGGCAAGCAAATAACCAAACATACAAAATACAAGTAAAACGATTAAGCGCAACGGCAAGCAAATAAGCAAACATACAAAATACAAGTAAAACAATTGCTTAGTGTGGATTAAAACAAGCCAAACAGCAAGTAAATAGCCTAAAATGATTGCTGATTAAATGTTGTAATCACTATTTAAATATACACCAATAAAGAGTGTATTGTCAATGTTAATTAGCGTGTTTTGTGGCGTAGGCTTTGCTGAAGTTTTAAAGCAAAAAAAGTTATTGTTTGCAAGCCGAAGTCATTCAAACAAAAAAGTTTATTTTATATGTTAAGTCATAATTTTTAAAGCAAAAAAGTTTGTTATCACTTGAAAAATTTTGTTATATATGCAAGCTACAATTTTATAAAGCAAAAAATCTGTTCTTTATGCAAGCTACAATTTTTGAAAGCAAAAAAAGTGCGCAATAAAATATTATTGCATAAAAGTATGCAAAATATTTTTGCGTAAAAGCGTGTGTAAAATAATAAATTGAAATATTTTTTACATATATTTTACACAAATAGTAAGGCAACATTTTTGCAAAATGGCAAAATTTACCTCTTAGAATTGCCGAATATTGTCCAAAAGGTCAAAAATATGCTAAAATTTTAAATATTTTGAAAATTATGATTAACATATTCAAAATTATATGTTAGACTTATAAGTGTTTTGTAAGGTTGGGAATGTATAAAGGTAATTTTACAATTTAATGAAATTTTGTAGGTTTAGGAGGATGGGGAAATTATGGCAAAATTTTCACAAGTTAAAGACAAGGCAGTTGGGTTTGTTGGCGGTATTGTAAAACATTGGGGACATCCAGCGCCGGGTAAAGAAGTACCATACAAAGAATATCTAAATTATGGTATTGGCGGAATGGGCGTTCAATTTATTCTTGTTTTAACAACATGTTTTACGTTAAACGCAGGCAACACATTGCTTGGCACTTGCTTGGGTATTCAACCTATGCACTTGCAAATTATGTTGGCAATTTGTACATTAAGCAACTTTTTGTTTTTGTACATTCGTGGTTGGATTTTTGATAATATCCGTTCCAAAATGGGCAAGTTTAAGCCGGTTATAATTTGTGCGGCTATCCCGCTTGTTATAGTTGCGGGCATCTTCTTGTTTTTACCAGTTGACAGAATGATTTACACCAATCGGTTAGCGTTGGTTTTTGCATTTGCGTTTTTAATTCAAATATTATTACCGTATTTGTCAGAATCTATTGCGGGCATTGGTTATGTTATTTCAACCAAATCTTCTGAGCGTGCAAATGTCATTTCGGCATATTCAATTATCTTTAGTTTTGCGCCAACAATTACCGGCGCGCTAATCCCAATTTTAATGAGTTTAATCCCCGGTGGATATTCTAATATTAACTCTTATCGTTACATAAGTTTCCCAATAAGTATTGTGGGCATTTTGCTATGCTTGGTGGCGGTGTTTGGCTGTAAGGAGCGTATTATTAAACCTAAAAACTATGTTCCTAAAACCCAAATGTTTAAAGCTATGGGCGAAGTTTTCAAAAACAAATATTGGTGGATACGAAACTTTGCAGGTTGGTTTGCTTTTCTTGAGGGCGCAAGCGCTAACATCTTTGCTTGGTTGTTTATTTATGGCAACCAAAACTTGGTGGCTCAAGGTTTAGTTAATACTGTTATGGGCACTTCAGCGCTTATCGCAATGCTTGGAGCACCACTACTTCTTAAAAAGATTGGCAACAGAAACATTTTGTTGCTTAACAACTTTACTAACATATTATTTATGCTTGGTATGTTGTTATTTAGGAATTTAGCGTTTATTTTTGCTATTTTGCTTTACTTTAACCGTATTGCAGATGGTTTGGCAATTATTTACAACCCAGTTATTGATGCGGAAATTAGAGATTATCAACAATATGTAAGCAACAAGCGTGTTGACGGCGTTTTTGCGGCGGCGACAATGATTAATATCCCAATATTGTTTGCGGCAGAATTTGTTGTGCCATTTGCATACAAGTGTTTTGGGTTAACAAGTAACTATGATATTTTGTATGATTCTAGCGTGCGTAACGCAATGTTTGCCGTGCTACTTACAATGTCTGTAATTGGAGCGCTTGCAAACTTTATACCATTTTTGTTTTACAGTTACCCAAGAGAAATGCACAAGAGTATTGTAAGAACAATAAGATTAAGGACATTATTTGCCGATTATGTAGACAAAAAATTAACTCCAGAACTTATTAAAACTTCTATCGAAGAATACGAAGAAGTTATGGAAATTTTTGAAACGCAAGCGGCTAAGCCAGAAGATTTAAAAGCTGCCTTAGTTAAAGCGCAAGCAATGCCAAAAAGCACCGATGAAGAAAAGTTTGCTCGCAAGCAAGCTATCAAAACAGCGGTTAAGGCAATCGAAACAAACAAAGCATTGTTGACCAACAAAAAATATATTAAGCTTTATTTAGATGAGTTTAACAAGCACAACGATAATACAAAAATTATTGAATACAAGTTGTCTAAAGTAGCGGTAGAAATGGGGCTAGAAAAGATATCACTTTTAACTGAAAAGCAAATTGACGAGCTTGTTACAAAAGTTGTTGATGATTGCGATATTATCCCTGATGAAAAATTTGACGCTAAAGTTAAAAAGTTTACCGAAAGCTTAAAATCTATGGCGAAGAAAATTAAACGAAGCTATCCAGAAGGGTTTGTAATGCCCGACCTAGACGCAATTGATAAGGCGCAATTATTGCCAGAAACAACAAAAGAAGAAGCTAAAGAAAAGACAGAATTGTTAAAAGTATTGCTTAAAGAAAGAAAAACTTATGACACTTCTACTGCTTTTTACGAAGATATGTTGCTTGCAGTAAAGCGTTTTGATGGCGGTTTGTTTTTTGATGATATTAAAGCGTTGTATCCTGATGCTTGCAAGCAAGTTAAGGCAAACGAAGATGCGCAAATTAAAGCAGAAGATGAAAGAAGAAAAAATTTGCAAGATAAATTTACAAATATTGCGCCAAAAAATAAAAAGAAAAAAGCCGATAAAGCTAAAGCCGATAAAGCTAAAAAAGATAGCGAGGATAAGTTGTGCGTAAGCATTGATGACGGAATGGCAAAATTGGTAGAAGATAGCGCCGAAAAAATCGAAAATTACATTTTAGAAAAAGTGGATAATGTAGAAAATGTTGAGGCAGAAAACACCGAGGCAAACACAACTTTAACTGAAAATGTTGAGGCGGAAAATATTGATAAAGACAACACAGATGCAAGTGTTGACAAGCAAGACAACAACAAGGAGGAAAACTAATATGAAAAAGATAGTATCAACTTGTTTAGTGTTGGTTATGTTATTAACCATAATGTGTTGTTCGTTTGGTTGCGCAGTGGGCACATTAGAAGTTAAAGAAGCAAAAGAATACTTTAAAGAAAGCCTTGCAAGGTCGCTTGCGAGTGAAATTTACTACTGGAAAGAGCTTGATAACCGCACAAAAAATGCTACAAAAACAACCTTTAACAAATATTGTTTGTTGGATAAAAAAGATAATATTATTAAAGATGAAAACGGTAGAAACAAAGATTTTGGCGTGCAGTACAGCAAAGTTGCCACCGATTATTATTTGCAAACTATTTGTGGCACTTCTATTGCAAAAGCGGACAAATCTAAGATAAAAAAACAAATGTTGTTTGAAGATTATGACGCAACAATTGATGGCAAAGAAGAAAAGCACAAAACAGCAAAAGAAATGACTGTTGAGCAATATTTAGAGCAAGATGAAATTAAAAATCTTTATTTGCCAGAAAAATTGTTGGATTTGTCATTGCTTAAGAGTGAGGATATCGTTTTTGAGGGCAGTTATGATACCCGTAGCAAACTTATCAAATTGGTAACGCTAAAATTTAAAATTGTTGATAGCTTTTTTACCAATTTTAAGGCTACATATGGTAGGGAATCTGTTTTAAAAGGCAAAGGTATTTCAGTAGAAATTGCCTATGATAGGCTAACAATGGTTACAGTTTATGATGAGTTAAAACTTGATGAAAAACTCTCTATTGATAGTGAAGTTTATCGTTTAGACGTGGCTTATATTGGACCAATAGTAAGAGTACCTGATTTTTCTTCTTTAGATAAAAACAAAAATAAGGTTTGGACAGTAATTGAGTAATTAACAGTAATAAAACTAACAGAAGTTAGCGCAATAGTTATTAAACATTAAAAAAGTTAAATGCCATATAGCAAAACTATATGGCATTTTTATGTTATTAAATTTATTGTTAGTAAGTTGCAGTTGCGATTTTTTAATTTGTTGATAGGCGGAAAGTTGATGTTGCAATTATTAGTTTATTGTTAGTAAGTTGCTGTTGTAATTATTTAGTTTGTAGATAGGCGGAAAGTTGCTGTAACATTTTTTAATTGTAATTACGGCGTTTATCCAACAAGTTTGCAGTGTCAAAATAAGGTTGTAAAATGCGTTTTCTTTTTAGCAATGTGTTGCCGTCAAGCGGTATTCTATCTTGAAACAAAAAAGTATTGTTGCATTTAGCTACAAAATATTTGGCATCGCCAACGCTAAAAAACACATCAAAACCATTTTGTTGCAAAAATTGGTGTTTTCCATTAAGGTTGTTTGGGTTGCTAATTTGCCATTCGCCATAAGGATAGCAGTACAAATTTGTTTTGCCAACAAGCGGTTCAACTTCGTTAATCCAACTTGCAATGTCGTTGCAAAAGGCGGTTTCTGTTTGCTGTTGCATATGATAATGACCAAAACTGTGGCACGCAAACTTCCAATTTTTTTGTTTAAGCAAGGCAATAACAGGCTTAACGCTTTCTATTTCTGTTGCCCTAATTGGCGATTTAGCGTTTGTGCGATAGCCCAAAATGCCGTCAAACCCCGTTAAACAAATTATGCCACGGGCATTATTGACAGAAAATGTTGGGTGTTTTGCAATAAAGTTTTCTAGCACGGTAACAACTTCGTTGTTGTAATTAATTTGATTTTTAGCGTTTTTTGTGTATGTTGCAAGTTTGCCGTTACTCACAATAATTTTGTCATTCATACCCAAATTCATTTTTTTAACATAAAAATTAATGTCATCAAAAGAGAGAATTAATGGTTTTTTACCCAAAGGCACATTGGGCATTTTTTTAAAAATTTTTCCTTTTTGGTGGTAATACACGCTGTCAATATCCACCAAAACATAGTCGTTTTGATAAAGGCGCATTAAAATATCCTCAAATTCGTTGGCGCTTAAGCAATCTTGCTCGTAATATTTGTTCATATCATTTTTTTTATCAAACCCAATATCTTGAGAAATTAAAGCGTGAGTAAACAAATGCGCAACCTCAGTGGTTTCCTGCGTGCTTGCTTGTTGTTTATTTATTTTTTGCACAACGCTTTTGTGCATTTTGTTAATATCATTTTTTGTTGTAACATTGTTTTTTTGCATAGCGCTAATGTTTTTGTGTGTTGCGTAGTTTTTGGATATGCAACCTTTATTTTGCATTTTGTTGTCTTTATCAATCCAATTTTGTTGCATTGCGATATCGCTATTTTTGATTGAATTAAAACTATTTTTAACCGCCATTAAATTTTTGGCAGGCAAAAAAACAAAAACAGAAAATGATATGCAAAAAAGCAATAATGCGCTAAATAAAATTAAAATCCTTTTCATATTTTTAGTATGTTACAAAAGGGAAAAATTACCCAACTAATTGTTATTAATTAAAACAAAATAATATGCGCAAAGCAATCAAAAAAGCAATCAAGAAAGCAACTAAGCAACAACGCAAAGCAATCAAGCGCCTAATTTTTTTAAGTTTTAAGCACAAGAAAATTTAAAACATCACAAATGAGATAAGCAAGAAAGCAAGCAACAACGCAAAGCAATCAAAAAAATCAAGGAAGCAACTAAGCAACCAAGCGCCAAAATATATTTAAGTTTAAAGCACAATTGAAAGCCCAAGCAAACTTGCGCAAAGCGTTGGCAAAGAAATTATTGCGCCATATTTTACAAACTGCAAAAAGTTAAATTTTATGTTGTGTTTTTTTATTAAATTAGACCACATAATGCCAGCCAAAGCGCCAATAGGCGTGAAGATTGCGCACAAGTTAGACCCAATAATAGCGCTATAAACAGCAAGGGCGGTTGATGTTGTATTGTTGGAAATAATGGTGCTAAACAACACACTCATAGGGATATTATTTATCAAATTCGCTGTTAAAAATGAGGTTGCGCCGTAAACCCAAGCGGTGTTTTTGTCGCCAAAAAACATAAAAATTTTGTTTGTAATGCCACTGTTGTTTAGCGCTAAAACAACCACAAACATTGAAAGAACAAAGGGAATTAGCTCATAAGGCGCGCGCTTTAACGCTCCAATAAGTTGCGTTGGCACTTTACGCTGTATTAGGCTTGTTATGCCAACCAAAACAACCAGCGCCACAAAACAAATTAAAGTAATTAACCACATTTCCAAGCCGATATATGATGAAATCGTTAGCAAAATTGTGCAAATTGCAAGCAGCGCTAATCCGATTATTAAAAGTGGCTTGTTTTCTATTTTAGCGTTGTCAACATTAGTAGCCGTAATATTTTCATATGCATTTATATTTAAATTTGCGTCTTTGTTTGCGTTTATATTCGTGTTTGCGCTTGCATTTGAGTTTGCGCTTGCATTTATATTTATATTTATATTTGTGTCTGTGTTTATATTTTCATTTTCATTTATATTTGCATTTATATCTTCGTTCGTGTTCTCGATTTTATTTGCGTTTTCAACATTGTTGTCAACCTCAATATATGTGGTGGTGTTTGGCACATCTTGCACGGCAAGGGGCTTTTTAAATTGTTTTCTAAACAACAAATACAAAAGAGAAAATGAGGTTACACCGCCAAAAATTGTGGGCACTATCATAGTGGTAAAATAATTTATAAAAGTAATATTGCTAGCAGTAGCCAAGTAAATATTTGTGGGGTTGCCAATGATAAGCGCCATACTCCAAGTGTTTGCCGAAACAAATTCCGTAACCAAATAGGGGATAGGATTAATTTTTGCATTTTTAGTAAAGTAGCAAATAAATGGCGTAAATGTCAAAATAATAATATCGTTAGAAGTAAAAACAGTAAGGACAGAAACCAATGCGTAAAGCAACAAAAACAAGGTTGTTTGGCTAGTTTTTGCTTTCTTCAAAACAACATTAGCAAGATAACTAAAAAAGCCCACTTCGTCCAAAAAAATTGAAAGCATTGACATTGATATAAAAAGCGTTAAAATTTTTAATGGATTAATTGCGGTGCTAGCTGTCAAATTTTTAAAAATCGTGCCAAAATCTATTGCGCCAAAGGCAACAAGCAACATTGCGCCTAAAAGAGTAACTATCCAATAGGTGCTAATTTTAATGTTTTTTATGCAAATTTGAGGTTTAAACAGTATTGCTAGTATCATAAAAATTATGGTCAAAACTGTTATAATTATTGTCGCTATCATTTGATGATATTGTACCCTTGTTGCAAGATTTTGTAAATTAAAGTGACAGATGTTGTTAATATTTTTTTGTAAAAAAGTGTCAAATATTTTTTAATATGGTACAAAATAATTAATTTTGCCTTAAAGTAAACAAAACATTGACTATAACAAATTATGCACTTATAATAAAAGTTGATTTGAGCGCAAAATTATTCATTTTTTGCGATTATTTGGTGTAATTTTGGCAATTTGCATATTTGTTAAGTTTAAAATTGCGTTGTTAATAAGAAATTTGTTAAAATATTTAATATTTTAATTGTAATAAATTGATTTGGTAAGGGAGAATTTTATGGCTAATGGTAATATATCCAACAAAATTGTTGGTATGGCAAGAAAAGTTAAAACTATGTGGAGCAAACCTTTAGAAGGCAGAAGTTTAAATTTTAAAGAGGCAGGGTCGTTTGGGCTTTACGCTTTTGGCAACAGCCTTATAACTTGCGCAATATCTTACGTTGTGGCAATCACGTACATACCGTATTTTTACGAAATTAATGCAATTCACGCCTACATTATTATGATTTTGGGCAACACTCTAAATATGATGTTACAGCCATTATTGGGCAATTTAATGGAAAAAACAAACACAAAATTTGGCAAGTACAAGCCGTTTATTTTGTTTAGTTTGCCCTTGCTTGCGCTATTTGCAGTTTTAGCCACGTGGATACCACAGTTTGAAATAGAAAAATCACGAATTATCTATGCATATATCTCATGTGTGCCTGCAATCACGCTGTCAACATTTGTATCAAATATGTATCAAACAATGCCAAATGTTATCACTTCAAACAGCCAAGAACGAGCAGATATTATGACGCCAATTGGCTTGTTGGTTGGTTTTGGACCTTCTGTCTTGCAACTTATCGCAGGGCCAATAAGAGCCCATTTTAAGGCAAAAGGTATGGAATATATGGGCTTGCGTATTATTGGTATCGTAAGCGTTGTAATTGGCACGCTGTTTGTAATGTTTATATTAAAAGTTAAAGAAAGAGTTTATATATTGCAAAAATCAACCGAAAAAGAAGAAAGATTAGGCTTTTTAACCGCAGCAAAAATGCTTAGCAAAAACAAGCCATTACTAATTTTGTTTTTGGCGTTGGCGCTTGGTTCTTTAAGGGAGTTTTGGCGTATATTTATGCCGTTTATCGTGCAATTTAGGTATGCTAGCACCGTTGATGTTGCGTTAAAAATTTCTGGCTTGCCACTTACAATAGTTGGTTTTGCAAGTACAGTCGCAATGCTTTTGTTGCCACTTGTTACAAGAAAAATGAACAAACACCACGCAATTATGATATTTAGTTGCCTAAATTTGTTGGTAACGGGCATACTAGGTTTTGTTGGCTTTCAAAATATCCCAATTGGCACGCCTTCAGCGGTAATATTGACAATCTTGTTTTTCTTAGCCGCAATAACGCCAACATATTTGATTATACCTTTGTTGCTTGGCGATTTGTGCGATTATCAGCAGGCAAAAACAGGCAAAAGGTTGGAGGGTTACATTCAAATATTTATTTTTACAATTCCGACGCTTGTTTCACAAATATTTATGTTGGGCGG
>JAVVTM010000055.1:0-9148 GCA_036653655.1 Clostridia bacterium
ACAACTTTTTGGCATAACGAACCAGTTAAAGATGAAATTAGCGAAGGGCTATTTTTGGAAGAAAACGGTTACAGTTGGCGCATTAATAAGGGGTTTGGGGTTAATGCCTACACTAAAATGGAGCGTGGAAACATAAGTTACAAAAACAGTAAATTTGGTGTTATTAGCGAGGTTAATGAGTTTATGACACCTAACGGAGAAGCAAAAGTTTTTGAAACAATTTTGAACAATGCAAGCGAGATTAAGCGAGAATTGCGCCTTAATTTTTGGCTTGAACCCGTTTTAAATTGGGTTGCAAACAGAAATTTTGTTTACTGTGAGGTTTTTAGCGATAATTTGTTAAAGGTTACCAATGTTTTAACCAATAAAAACTTGTATATTAAAAAATTTGACGGCGCTTTTGTAGCCGACAAAACAAACTTTATTAGGCGTGATAGTAACAACCACAATTTTGCGTTTAATAGCGAGGCGTTTAGCAATTTTAACAATAGTATAGTGGGGGTTTCGTGCCAAATTAGTTTGCAAGCTGAGGCTTTTGTTAAGGAGTATTTTGTTGTTTGCGAAGATTTGAATTTTATAAAAAATTTGATGGTGGCAGATATAGAATTGCAAAAGGAAATTAGCCTTAAAAATTTTGCGCAACTTAACAAAATAAAGATTAAAACTTGCGATAATAGCCTAAATATTTTGTTTAACGATTGGCTAATGTATCAAACAGTATCGGCTAGGATTAATGGCAGGTGCGGTTATTATCAAGTGGGTGGAGCTTTTGGTTTTAGGGACCAATTGCAAGATTGTTTAGCCCTACTTTATAGCGATTGCGACTATGTTAAAAGCCACATTTTGTACTGCGCAAAAAGGCAACTAGAAAGTGGCGATGTTTTGCATTGGTGGCACCCAGAATTTTTTGGTATTAAAACTAAAATAAGCGATGATAAGTTGTTTTTGCCGTTTTTAGTTTGCGAATATATTGAAAAAACAGCAGATGAAAGCATATTGGAAATTCCGCTTGAATATTTGCAAAATGAGGAGTTAGACGGCAGAGAGGAAATTGTTAAAACATGGCAACCCACAAATTACGCCGAAAGCTTGCTTAAACATTGCCAAAAAGCTATCAAAAGCGCATTAGTTTTCGGCGAACACGGATTGTTGAAAATTGGCGCTGGCGATTGGAACGACGCTTTAAACAAAATTGGTAATAATAATCGTGGCGAAAGCGTTTGGTTGAGTATGTTTGCCAAAATTGTCATGCAAAAGTTTTTGCCATATTTAAGCGAAACTGAGCAAAAGGAGTATAAATTTGACATTGACAAATTGAGTTTGGCTATTGAATTATGTTTTGACCACGACCGCTACAAGCGAGCATTTACCGATGATGGCGAGTGGCTAGGAAGCGCTAATAGCGAGGTTTGCAAGCTAGATTTGCTACCACAAAGTTTTGCAATATTGGCAGATTGCGATGTTGGCAACAGCAAAATCGCACTAGAAACAGCGCAACAGCTTGTGGATAGGCGCAATGGCGTGGTTAAATTGCTTGATACGCCATATGATAAACAGCGTTATTGCGGATATATTAGCGCATATCCTAAAGGCGTTAGAGAAAATGGCGGACAGTACACGCACGCAGTTGTTTGGTATATTAAAGCGCTGTGTAAGGCGGGCTTTAGCGCAACAGCATATGACATTTTAAAGATGATTAATCCAATTAATAAATGCGCAAATAGCGAGCAAAACAAAAAATATAAATTAGAACCTTATGCGCTTAGCGCAGATGTTTACTCTGGCGAAGGTAATGTTGGCAAAGGCGGTTGGAGCTGGTACACTGGCAGTAGCAGTTGGCTTTATTATGTAATTTTGGAGGATATTTTGGGCTTTAAAAAAGTTGGCAACGGTTACAAAATTGCAAATACGAAAATTTTTGACAATTTTACTATTGAAGTTTGCGAGAGCGAAAAGCAAATTTTGTTTGAGTTTTTAAAAGGAGAAAAAACAGGTGTTTTAGTTAAAAATACGCTGTATAAATTTGACGAAGTTTTTGTTGTTCCGTATGATTGCACATATGTCAAAGTGTTGTTGCCGTATTAAATTTTTTTGCTCGCCAAAAATAAACTTGCTAACATTATAATATTATGTTATAATGCGCATATGGATTTATTTGATTTTATGCAAGAAGGACACAAGCCCTTAAGCGAAAGAATGCGCCCTAATAGTTTGGATAATTTTATTGGTCAACAACATATTATTGGCGAAAATAGTTTGTTACGCAGAGCTATCAAAACGGACACGTTAGGTAGCTGTGTTTTTTACGGACCTCCGGGAGTTGGCAAAACAACCCTTGCTAATATCATTGCAAACACCACAAATTGCAATTTTTTTAAGCTTAACGCAGTTGCAAGCGGTGTGGCTGAGGCTAAGGAAATTATTAAAAAAGCAGAGGATAGTTTGAAGCTTTACGGCAAAAAAACTTATCTTTTACTTGATGAGTGTCATCGTTGGAACAAGGCGCAAAGCGATTGCGTGCTTGCGGCTATCGAGCAAGGCACTATTGTTTTTATTGGTTCTACAACCGAAAACCCTTATGTTAATATGACAAAGGCTATCATTAGCCGTGTTAGAATTTTTGAGTTTAAAAAAATTAGCCAACAAGAAATTTTAAACGCATTAAAACTTGCTTTAAAAGACAAAAAACAAGGCTTGGGCAATTATGATGTGGAAATTAGCGAGGAAGCTTTAAATCATATCGCTTTTTGCAGTGATGGCGATTTGCGCAATGGTTACAACGCATTAGAATTGGCGGTTTTATCTACAAAACCAAATTGTGATAATATTATTAAAATTGATGTTGATATTGCAGAACAATCTATTCAAAAAAAAGCGCTTTCGCTTGATGATAGCTTGTATTATGATATTTTAAGCGCATTTTGTAAGAGTTTGCGTGGCAGTGATTCTGATGCGGCGCTTTATTGGAGCGAACGCTTAATTCAAGCTGGGTGCGACCCTATGCTTATTTTACGCCGTATTATTGCGCACAGCGCAGAAGATGTTGGTATGGCAAACCCAATGGCGTTGGTTGTTGCAAATAGCGCCCTAACTTGTTACGAAAAGGTGGGTATGCCTGAAGCAAAATTGGCAATTTGCCAAGCAATTATTTATGTTTGCGAGAGTAGCAAAAGCAATTCGGTTTATCTTGCGATGTCTATGGCTGAAAAACTTGTTTCTGAGCACAAAGATGACGCTGTTCCGCTTTATTTGCGCAGTGATAATTATAAATCTGAACCTGTAACAGGCTACAAATATCCGCACGATTTTGGCGGTTGGGTTGAGCAAACTTACTTGCCCGAAAGCTTAAAGGATGTTAAAATTTACAATCCATCGCAAAACGGATATGAAAAAGATTTAAAACGCAGTAAAATTTTAAAGCACAACAAAGATAGCTAATTAAAGAAAACGCAACAGAAATAATTAGTTAAAAAATAATAAAGTGATACTAAATTAAAAATAATATAAAGGAAAACGACAATGATTGAAGTTAGTAATTTGACAAAATGTTATGCAAATTCAACTGTTATGGCAGTTGATAATTTGTCTTTTGAAGTAAAAGAAGGCGAAGTTTTTGGTTTTTTAGGCCCTAATGGCGCAGGAAAATCTACAACAATAAAATGCCTTACTGGTATTTTACCTTTTAAAGATGGCAATATCAAAATTTGCGGCTTTGATTTAAAAGATGACACAATTAAAGCTAAGCAAAACATTGGGTTTGTTAGTGATAATCATGCCGTTTATGAAAAATTGACTGGTAGAGAATATGTCAATTTTATGGCGGATATTTATAATGTTTCCGCTAACGATAGAGATGCTATTGTGGAAAACTTGCTACAAAAATTTGATTTAAAAACCGCCTACGATGACCAAATTAAAACCTACTCTCACGGTATGAAACAAAAAATTTGCGTTATTGGCGCATTGGTACATAACCCTAAAGTGTGGATTCTTGATGAGCCTCTTACCGGGCTAGACCCAAAATCGGCTTACGAACTTAAAGAACTTATGAAAGAGCATTGCAAAAAAGGCAATTGCGTTTTCTTTTCTTCACACGTGTTGGAAGTGGTGGAAAAAATTTGCGATAAAGTTGCTATTATTAGTAAAGGCAAATTAATAACCGTATGTGGAATTCATGAGTTAAAGGAAAAGCGCGCAGATTTATCGTTGGAGGACTTCTTTTTGTCAATTACCAATGAAATACCTGTTTCAGAAATGCACGATGATAACAATATTTTTGAAATGAACGCAAGCGATAACATTGACAATGCTAGCAAAAATAATAATAATGTTGAGAAAGAAAATGTTGAGGCTGACAAAAAGGATGATGTAAGATGAAAAATTATATTACAATAATGAAAGCCTACTTAAAGGAAACTTATAGGCTTGATAAAGCCACTTCGTTGCGCAAAAAAATTGGTTTTGTTGTTGGAATGTGTCTATGTTTTGCGCCAATTATTGGCATTATGGCGTTTTCAATATTTCAAATGGCGCAGATTTTTATTATTGAGGGGCGGTTTGCAAATTTAATTTCTACATTAATTTTTGGCTCGCAAATGACTACGCTGTTTTTTACCGCTTATTCATTTGTTTCAGTTATGTTTTTATCAAAAGATAACGAAATTATTGAGCAATTACCCGTTAGCAAAATTACAAAAATATCCGCCAAGTACACACTAATTTACTTAACAGAATTGTTAATTAGTTCGCTTGTGCTTTTTCCAATGCTTATTTCTGCAGGTGTTGCAGGCGTTATGTCTAACGCTATTGGGGCAAGTTACTTTTTGCTTATCCCTATACTTTTAATCGTTTCGCCATTTTTCCCACTGCTTATTATTAGCCTTATCGCAACGCCAATTATGTATATTATTAGCTTTCTTAAAACTCATAACGCATTAAAAATTATCATAAGCTTAGGGTTTCTTGGCTGTATGCTTGGCTTGTGGATGTCGTTTATTAAGCTTATGCCAGAGGGTAACACCGATGGAATGTATTTGCCAGCAAGCGTAATTAATCAAATTGTGCTAACTTCAAAAATTATTTATCCAAATTTGTTTGTTGCAAAAGCAATGCTTTCAAGTTTTGCAAGCGGTGCGTTGTGGCTTAATTTGTTTTTGTATTTAATTAGTTTTAGCGCAATGCTCGCTGTTAGTTTTGGCGTGGGCATTTTGGTTTATAAAAAAGCGATTACAAGCTCGATGGAGTTTTCTAAAAAGCCTAAAAAGAAAATTAAAATTGCAAAAACTGAACAGTTAAGCAATAAAAAAGCGTTGTTTGTGCGTGAATTTAAAGATCTAATAAAAAATCCAACTATGCTGTTATCTTCACTTATGGGTATCATTATGGCGCCCGTTATGCTTGGATTTATGAGCTCTATGATGCGTGTGGAAAACACAACGGTTAGTGAAGCTCAAAACTTAATTAATAGCTTGCCTATGTTTGTTTATTTGGCGTTAATATTGCTTTGTAGCACAAATTATAGCAGTTTGATTGCAATCTCTCGTGAGGGCGAATACTTTATGATTTTAAAATATTTGCCAATTAATCCTGTCGATGTTGTTAAAATTAAACTTTATGTTGCCGATGCTATTAACCTTTTGGGGTCGGTTGTTGTGGCGGTTGTGCTGATTTTTACCGCAAAATTGCAACTTATAAACGCTTTTATTTTTGCAACGCTAATTACAGCGTTTGGTATGTCTATTAACTCATTTGCCCTTTATCGTGATTTAAAAAATCCTAAGCTAAAATGGATGAATGTTAAAGAAATTACCAATAAAAATCTTGGCGCTATGATGCCAATGTTTTTGTGCTTGGGCGTGGGCTTTGTGTTTGTAATTTTGGGTACTGTTTTAGCGCAATTTTATTCTAAATTAGGCAACTGGGTTTATTTGATTTTTTGGGGCGTTTTTGCCATTATTGATGCAATTTTATTTATTGTTTTTAGAAAAAAATTGTACAACAATTGCGCAGATTTGTTTGAAAAAATTGAGTGTTAATATTAAGTGTTAATACATTGAGTGTTAATATATTGAGTGTAAATACATTGAGTGTTAATATTTAGTTTTTAAAGTGCTATGTTTGCTTATTGTTTATAAGCTTATGGTTTTGAGGTGTAAAATGAGAATTATGGCAATTGATTATGGAGATGCAAGGATTGGCATTGCTTTTTCCGATTTGTTAAAGGTTATTGCAACAGGTTACGAAACTTATTTTAGAGTTAACGCGCACAAAGATATTTACTACATTGCAGACTTGGCAAAGGAAAAAGAAGTTGATACCATTGTTTTTGGCTTGCCATTAAATATGGATGGTAGCGAGGGCGCGCGTGTTGTCAAAACTAAAAAATTTGCCGAGGCGTTGCGTGCAAAAACTACCGCAAATATTGTTTTTCAAGATGAACGGCTTTCTACAATTGAGGCGGAAGATGTGCTTATTGACGCTAATGTTAGGCGTGATAAACGCAAACAAGTTATTGATAAAGTTGCTGCAA
Organism: Clostridia bacterium; assembly: GCA_036653655.1. Lineage (GTDB taxonomy): Bacteria > Bacillota > Clostridia > Christensenellales > UBA3700 > JAVVTM01. The sequence continues at coordinate 6,530 of JAVVTM010000055.1, forward strand.
CAATAATTTTGCAATCTTATATGGATAACAACGATTCTAAGGCGTGATATCGCATTTAAAAGTGGCTGTTATATAATATTTAATGCTTTTCTTGTAGCATTTATTAAACAATATATTATCTAAAATATTTAATGTTTACTATTCTATCTAGCGTTTACAGCGCAATTTGTTTGCTATAATATTTAATGCTTGCTTTACCATATTGCAATATATTTAAAAAAGTAGTAGAAAAATTTAAATTTATATGGTATTATATAATTATTAAGTTTTAAGGAGGTTATCCCGATGGAAGATAACAAAGAAATTAATATTGGAACTGAAGAAGATATGGACATTATAACTTTAATGAATGATAAAGATGAAGAAGTTGATTTTTATCATATTGCAACTATTGACTATAAAGAAAATTGGTATATATTTTTGCAACCAGTTAAGGCAGATGAAGATATGGATGAAGATGAATTAATTATTTTTAGATTGGATTCTGATGCAGAAGGCAACGATACATTTATGCCACTTAAGAGCGAAGAAGAAATTAAAGCCGTTTATGACGAGTTTTTAAAAGTAGAAGCAGAAGCTTGTGATGATGACGAATGTGATTGTGAAGATGGCGAATGTGATTGCGAAGATTGTGAAGAAGGTTGCGATTGTGGCTGTGAAGATGAACATTGCACTTGTGGCAGTGAGCACACTTGTTCTTGCGACAAAGACTAATTTTTGTTAAATTAATCAATATTTAAGCGTTAAGCAAAAATTAAGCGTTAAGCAAAAATCCAAAGCAAATGCCGATAAAAAGTGTTTGCATAATGATATTTAAGCGTTAAACAAAAATCCAAAACATCAAACAAAAATTGCAAAACAATTAAACAAAAATTGCAAAACAATTAAACAAAAATTGCAAAACAATTAAACAAAAATATTTAAAACACCAGAAATGGTGTTTTTTGCGTTTAAGTTTTTTTTGGCTAAATTTATCCATCAAATTTACATATAAAGTTTAGCGGTTATTTTTTGGTTAATACTTTACTTTATAATATTTATATTATATAATAACTAAGTATAGGAGAATTATGAGCAAGAGCAGAATTTATCAATTTGATAGTGGCTTAAGAATGGTGCATCGATACAACCAAAATGTTAGAAGCGTAGCTTTTGGCGTTATGGTGGGCGTGGGTAGCGCTAACGAAACCAAACAAAACAATGGCATTTCGCACTTTATTGAGCACGTTTTTTTTAAAGGTACGCAAAAACGCTCCGCAATGCAAATTTCGGAAGATATTGATGCTGTCGGCGCGCAAATTAACGCTTATACTAGCAAACAAACAACTTGCTTTTATACCATTAGCGTTGATGACCAAACAGAAAAATGCGTTGAGGTTTTGCACGATATATTGTTTAATTCTATTTTTCCTGAAGAAGAATTGGAAAAGGAAAAGGGCGTTGTTTTAGAAGAAATTTCAATGAGTCAAGATGATTATTCCGATTTGTGCTTGGAAAATTTGGGCACAACTTATTTTGGCGAAAATCCGCTTGGTATGCAAATTTTAGGCACTCGTGAGAATGTCAAAAGCTTTACTCGTGATACTGTTATTGGCTATATTAAAGATAATTACTGCGCATCTTCTGTTGTTATTTCTATTTGTGGCAACATTAAGTTTGATGATGCTAAAGCGTTGGTTTTAAAATATTTTGAAGGCAATTTTTCCAGCATTATTCGCAACAATTGGCAAGATGTTTTTTATGATACAACCTCAAATAATGTTTTTGAATATAAGCCTATCGAGCAGGCAAACATTGGTTTCGCTTTTCCTTCTGTGTCTTTTAGCAGTGATGACAATATGGCGGTTACGCTTTTAAATACAATTTTTGGCGGTGGTATGAGCAGCAGATTGTTTCAAAATGTGCGAGAAAAATTGGGGCTTGCCTATAATGTTTACAGCTATCCAAGCACATACATCAACAACGGTTTTATGAATATTTATATTGGTACAAATGTTAAAAGCGCTTGCAAAGCGACAAAAACTGTTAAAACTGAAATTATTAAGCTTTTAAATGATGGTATCCCTAAACAAGAATTTGAGCGTGGCGTGCAACAAATGCGTGGCGCATACATTTTAGGGCAGGAAAGCACCTCATCATTAATGCGCTTAGATGGCAAATTTGCGCTTTATGGCAACAAATTGTTCCACTTTGATGAAAAAATTAAGCAAATTGCTGAAATAAAATATGATGATGTTATGCGTGTCGCAAGCGATACATTCAATTTTGACAAGGTTAGCGCATCGTATGTTGGCAAAAAAATTGATTGTAATTTGCTTGATGTTATTAAAAAATAATATTTGATGTCAAAAACAAAAAAAATTGATGTAAAAAAATAATATTTGATGTTAAAACAAAAAAATTGATGTAAAAAACAAAAAATTGATGTTAATAAATAAAATAATTTGATGTTAAAAAATAAAAATATATAAGTATTATTACGCTTTTTACGGAGGAAATATGGAAGATTTTAATTTTGAAAATATGGACAAACTGGATAAAATATTTTTTATGCAAAACAAATTTGATAGCGATTTAATCAAAAATAGGCATTTGGAAGATATCACGCCAGAACAATGG